>NZ_CANCWY010000024.1:0-25410 GCF_947381695.1 Limosilactobacillus sp. DJ3M12
GTTAACTTAGCTTTCTCGTCGTCAGTTAACTTGGTGTTAGCTTTGATGTCATCTAATTTCTTAGTTAAAGCATCATCAATTGCCTTGTTAGCAGCATCTTTAGTTGCAGAAGTATTTTTGACTACATACACATATTCATCGTGATGATCAATAGTATATGTTCCTTTTACAGTATTTGCTTGATTGGTCGCCAAATTATAGTCCGTTGGTAAATTGACATTATAATTATAATTTTCTCCCAATTTACCACTAATCGTATCTGTTGTTACTTCTTTCCCATCTCCCGGCACAAAAAGAGAATTTTTATTCCCAGTTACATCGATATAATGAATTCTAACTTCAGACTTATCTTCACTACCATCCTTTGCATAATAGTAAACAATACCATCATTAGTCGATGTAATTTGATTTATATATGTGTACGATTTTCCATGCGGCGCAAAAAACGAGTAGTGATCGTTAACATTTGGTATGTTCCCCAAGTAACGTGTCGTATTATTAATCGCTTCACCATCATAATACGCAGTAACTCGAACCAACCCTTGAGAGTCAATTACTGTTTGCTTTACAACTACATGTTTATCAAGTCTAAAATCATACGATTCACCCACTTTATATGGGGAGATATATCCTGTGGTATTTGGCGATTTTTTCAATGTATATCCATCAATAGTTGGTGCCTCTCCGGTAATTGTGTATTTCTGATAAGCAACACCTTCAAAAGATTTTGGCACTGCAAGTTCGTCTCCCGTTGCTTGATCAACATAATGAATCGTAGTTGTCACTTTCGTTGGCATTGGAGTCGTCATAAAGCCATTTCCCTTTGAAGCTGGTTCTCCATAAATTCCGGTATTTTGACCATATGCAAAACCAACCACCATGCCATCTATATCATTGCCTTTTTCGACCCCATCAAGACTAATTGAAACACTAGTCCCATCATAATTAGTAAAAATTGGAGCATGAGTAGTTCCACCTGTCCCGCTATACTCAACCTTCTTTGATTCACCAGGTGCTACCACTGCTTCTTGTTTTTTTTTACTATAAGTATGCAAAATTGTTACATATAAATTATTATCATTCAAATTATTTGAGCGGCCCAACAAATAGATAACATGGTAAAGTGGTTCATTATAGTTAGCAGCACCGGCAAAGTAGTATCTCCCGCTCTCATCGGTGGTAGTGTAGGTTTTCAAGATTTCCTTTACTTTTGCTGTTGAAGAGTCCTTATACAAATTCAGGTTATTGTATACCCAGTTATTCGTGGGCTTTTTAGTTATCTCCGTTAACATGGGCTGGGAATCCAGCTTAATGTCTTGGTTTGACATCGGTAAGCTAGTCGAGGCTTCTAGTCGTGCAGCCAGTACTTTAAACTTGGCGGTTATCTTTTGTGTAGCTAGTGTTGTTGCGTCGTTAGTCGGCGTTACTTCAGTATCTTTTTTGTCGACATTGGTAGTATTTTGCGTAGTATCTTGGCCTTGCGGAGTATCTTGGTGATTTGTTGCCTCTTCAGTATCGGTTGTATGTACTTGTTGATTTACCTTTTGGCCATTTGCTTGTTTATCTGTACCAGTAGGCGTTTCCGTTAATGTCTTACCCTGACCTTTATCGGTACTATCTCCACTAGTCTGTGGCGTAGATGTTGTACCTTCTGTTGTACCTTCAGTAACCTTGTCCTTATTGCCCCCTTGAGTCGTGGTACATCATCACTAGGACTAGTAACAGTATCTGCTAATACCGCATGGTTGCCATATAGCATAAAAGTTGTCCCCAACAATACTGATGCTACTCCTACAGATAACTTCCGTATTCCCCAACGTTGCTTCCTTTCGGCATGCTTTTGTTGGTAGAATTGATGATTGTTTTTCGAAACCATATCCGTTCCTCCTAAGCTCATAAAATATATACACTTATCACACTCTTAGTGTATCATATACTTCGTATAAATCTATCATCAAAAAAACGAAAGTTATAACCCAAATATTATTAATTGAACAATTACCTCGCATAGCTAGCAAATATGGATTAGCTTTCACCATATGCTTAATATCATTCTCATATCCACCATAAATAATGGTATTCTTTTCCATATTTTTACTAAATAAGTTCCAATAATTATCACGTGTTTCTGCAATACCTACGTAATTCTGTCCGTATTCGAAGGTTTTTACTATCAATTGATTTTTATCAAGTTCCTTTCGGCTGTTTACAAAATCAAAAATTTGATTCATCTGATCGACTAGTTGTGAATTTCCTAGGTCAGAATAAAAATCTATTCCTAGTTTTCTACCAACTTTATTAATTATTTGCAAACTTTCAATCCAAGAATCAATTTCTTCCTTTTTGGATTTACTAATATCCTGCATATACTTAGTAAAATCCACTTTGTTTCCATCCAACTTAAAAGTAGGTTTATTAATAAATTGGCGCATAATTCTTAAATTAATTAGCTGACTATCTATCTTGTTAGCCTTTTCAGCTTTTAAAATAAGTCTTTGCTCATGCTCCTTCTTGGTCATTACCGTAATTATTAGATGTCCTTCTGCTCCTGTTAAGATATTAATTATTGGAAAATCATCTTCTTTACTCTGCTTAGTAAGCATTTTTGCTGAAAACGAGCCCAGTTCAGCCCCAAAGTTTATGATTTTCTCTTGACCAATTTCCAGCTTCTGAACATTATCAGATGTAAATACACCAATTGGTTCCGGATGATCATCATATATAGCATAGGTAGTTAAGGTCTGATTCTCTAGATTCTTCATTGTCTTAGTAAAGCTTTCAGGATCTAATAAATACGTTGGAATAACTATTCTATCAGGTTTATCGGTTCGCTTGCTTAAGGATCGATAGGTTTTCGTATTATTTAAATCTAAAGCTACTTGTTTAAGAACCTTCATTTACTGATCAGGATTTTGTGGGAATTCAGTTAACGGAATAACTGGATACTTATTATTCGTACTTGATAAAAGTCTCGATATGTATATGCTATTCAGATTCTGGTAAAAGATCTAATTTTCATAAGCATTAGTTGAGCTTTTTATCCAAACAACAAAAAGCAATTGACCTCCAATTCGCTGGTAGCCTTTTAATGTTGAACGATCTAGTTTACGATACTCCTTATTATCTTTCACTTTACTATCGATAGTTGTCTTAACCTGACATCGTATTTCTTGTTCAAAATGACTTTTTGCATAGTGATCATCACTATATAGTAATAACGAGCCATCGGTAAATGGGGTTTTATCATTTTCATAGATATTTTTATCTACTGATGCACAGCCGCTTAACTTTAACTTTAAGATTGCTATGCCATTTTCCTCAATCGATTTAGTATTTTCCACTAATACCCCTACCTTTTTGAATCAATTATACAAAAAAGTATCCGGCTTTTATACCAGGTGCTTTCTTAAGCATTTATAGTTAAAAATATACATAAAAAATCTGCTATAAAACCTATTAGATCAACATATCCAACGATTCTCCAATGTAAAACCACGCACACGTTCTCCTATACACACAGCTGTGTGCATGATATTCTTAAGCAAACAAAAATAGTTCTTGATACATCTTCGTAAAGTGTTGATATATCAGGAACTAATAAGCTATTAGAGTTTGAGAAAGAGTAGTATTTTATTATAGTGAGGACATACTGTTTTTATTAACTGACAAAAATTAATTATAAAGTATCACCTTATAATTTCTAAATAGTTCTCAAGTAAATAATATATAAAGCTATTGAAAAAGGTTATATTATTATCACTAAGAAATTAACAAAAGGGACCACGTAATTTAAATTTACGTAGTCCTTTTGCCGTATTATCTACTACAATTTTTGGTAGACTTTTAGTAGACAACTTGGAATAAACTGCCTTTTCTACCAAATTCGACCCTCTACAAATGCCGTTATCTTAGGCTTCCCTCTTCATATTATCCTATAACATCACTCGTACTCAATAATAGAAATCTAACTAACATGTCAGTTATACCAAGGGTTTGCGCGTTTGTTTACTTTTATGGCAAACAGTTTGGCAAACATCAAACTACTTTACTAAAAGGAATAATTTGATTGCCATTAAATTTAACGTGAGAATGCTTAGCTGGTGTTAAATCCATTGAGCCCACCATCTTATCCGCAATTAATTCATCATTCCGGTCAAACATATGAGCATAGTAACGAAGCGTTACTGCTGGACTACTATGTCCTAATCGCTTAGAAACAGTTAAAACGTCTGCACCTAACTCAGCAATAAGGTAAGAGGCATGGGAATGCCTTAAACCACGTCCATTGATCCCGGGCACACCAGCCAACTTAGCATATTTATGTAGTACATTATTTAAAGTCGATTTAATCATTGGACGATCATCATAAGACAGGACAAACTTCTTAACGCCGTGTGATAATTGAGTCTGTCGCCAATCCTTTAATATCTGCACTAATTCATCATCTAGGGTAATAATTCGTTTTCCTGCTTTTGTTTTTGTATAAGGCTTAATTTGATAATTATCCTTATTCTTATAATACAGAGTATGAAAAATTCGAGCTTTTTGATTAACCAAATCGATATCATTCCAGGTTAAAGCAAAGCCTTCTGAAACTCGTACGCCAGTTCGATAATAGAATATTAACATGACATACAGGCAATATTCGTAAAAGCCCTCTGTACTAATCTGACCTAAGACCTTTTCAAACTCGGCCTTCGTCCAATACTTAGCTACCGCCTTCCCCTTAGGAATCGCCTTTGTTTTCATAGCTACATTAGTTGTGATCAGCCCTAAATGCTCTGCATAACCAAGTGCTTGACGAAATGCCACGTAACAGACATTAGCATAGTCACGTGAGAAGCCTGAATCACTCATTAACCAAGTTCGGTATTCTTCACAATCACGAACACTAATCTGATCCAGAATATGATTATCAAATCGATCCACCGATAACATAATCATTCGTTTATGTGAAGCATAGGTACTGTCTTCAACATCGGCCTTATACTTAGGCAAGAAGTCTTGACGAACAAACTTGCCATAGTTAATACGTCGTAAGTCTTCAGCTTTTCGGTTCATATATTCAACCTTAACTCGCATAGCTTCTGCTTCTGCCGCCTTGGCTGACGTAAACTTCAATCCCTTTTGATCTTTACGGCCTTTCTTAAAATGCTGCTTACCTTCGCTGTCACGTCCCAAAAATACTTGGTAGAAAAAATGCCCGTTCTCATCGACACGGACATATTTATATCCATCAATTTTCATTGACTTCATTGCTTATCGTCCTCCAACTCTGGAAGTGCGATAATTTCAGCAATGGCAGTCGTTGGAACTAAACCAACTCGTTTACCATTATAAAAGGCATAGCCTTGTTTCACAAGATTGCGTTTAGCCTGTCGAATAATTCGCCGGGCTTGATTTTGCGGGTAACCAAGGTTCCGTAAATCTTGATAATCCATCACTTTCTTCATACTATTCATCATCCTTTGGTTAAAGAAAACAATCCAGGGCAATTTACATTTACATTTGTTAGATGGATAATGAGCGTGGTAACAATTTATCTTTGTTATTAAAAGTGACTTTCCAAAGTTGGTAGCTGGGGATAGTCGCTTTTTTGTTTATAATTCAAGCCCATCATCCTTAGTCTTATTCACCGTTGGCTGATTACGTTCCTTAGTTGCTGGAATTGGCTTAGCAATAACTTTTGCTTGTTCATCGGCATTGACACTAATCATTTGATGACGCGTAAGCCGTTGATTAACAAGGTAATTAGAATGCTGCCGCATAGATTGTACTAATGACTTCAAACGTTCAAATTGAGTACTTGAATGTTCGAAACTATCGTCCTCAACGAAAATCTGATCATCTTTTTCACCAATTTCATTACATAGCTGTTGAACATTCGCTTGCTGTTTAAATAGAACTTTTTCATTCTCGTTTGACTTATCCAGTAACTTACGAATCGTTAATAGTTGAAGGGACTTCTTATCACATAAGATAAGTTCACGTACTCGCCGATAAAGTTCACTGAAGGGATCCTTTTCATGATCTAGTGCCCAGAGCTTCACCTGCTCACAAAATGCTACATAGTCATCATTTGACCAACAATCAGCGAACTTTGTTGCAAAACCAGGTACTTGCATTCCTTCACTTGACCACAAATTTTGCATTGAATCAGCAAGCTGGTCAAATGGCCCTTCCAAATACCGCACACTTGTACTCAATTTAAATTTTGCCATTGCGACAGCATCACAGTATTCTTGTGTATTTTCTACATTCAACGGAGAAGCATCTTGTACTTCACCATTAAAACCATTACAGCGATTCTTATTAATCCTTACCATAGATAATCCCTCCAATAATTGATCCAACGCCAACAATAATCTTTACAGGCCACCAGGGCATCACCCCTGCTAGAACAATCCCTGCTAAAATAACTAATGCCGAGTTTGAAAATTTAGTTAGGGCATCCTTCATCACCTTATGTGACTCAGTGACTTCCCGTTTATCTTCTTTAATCGAATTCTTAACTTGGTTAATATAGGTAACCACTTCCCTACTTAGAAGTTGACTGGTTGTAGAGTTAGCCTCTTCGCGCATTACACGTAACAAGTCCTGTCCATCAATATCAACTGGCTGTTGAACCTCATTGATTAACTGTCGCAGCAAATTACTATTGTGATTAATCACAACAACTAGCTTATTAACAACCTGATTCAGCTGTTCGACCTTTGAATGATCAGCACTGGCCATTACTTCGGCTTGTGCTTTTGAAATATTCATACGATCAATCCGTGCTTGCTGACCTTTGAACTTCTGCTCCAGATCGTCATAAGACTTGGTGCGCCCATTATGCCAAGCATCCTTAATTGCTTGATGAGCAATATCACTAACTCCCTGACTCAAGTTCATCTTCTGATTGCTCAGTTCCTTGCTGATGTCGCCCGTCCAATTCTGTAGATCCTGTTTGGTTGCCAGGCTCTTCATCATCTGCTTCAAGTTGTTGCCGTGCGACGTAGGCGTTAAACCTTTGTTGTTGCCTGTTGACTTCATCAAGTCGTTTAGATCGTCCATTGCGTTGTCCATATGCTTCTTCATTATTCGAAGCCTCCTTAGTTTCATCATTCTGCTTTTGTTTAAAATACTTACCTAATCCAAACGGGGTGAACTCTAACCCCATACCACGGGTAGTCTTAACCAGACCGGTCTTCCGATCACGACGCTGATAAAAATCCCGTACCGTTTTCTTCTTACCATTAACAGTAATATGGTATGACCAATCCCCACGTTTGTTTCGCTTTGTCACAGTTACTTCCTTTGACTTCAACAATCCCAAATATTCTTCAATAGACTGTGCTTGGTCACGTGCCCACCGAAGTGTCTCTTTCAAGGCTGCTTGCCAACCCTTAGGCTTAACTACCTTTCCCGGTCTAGTTTTATCAAAAGGATTGACGTAAACATGACCCGTTATTTCTAAATAGTGTTCTTTCAGGTAATTGTTCCATTCATGGCGTAATCGACTAACGCTAAATTTGTTAGTTCGAACACATTTTCCATCGGGTCGTACACTATTAATCAGAATATGGCAGTGTAACTTATGTCCCTCTTGTCCATCAGCCTGAATGGCAGAAACCCATTGCGTATCAGGGAAGAACTCGGTCATAAAGCCACTAACAAGTTGGTTGATTTGATTAACTTCATCCTTAACACGTTCAGGATTATCAGTCGGCATTTCACGATCTGAAAATGAACAAATTATATGTTGGGCCTGTTGTCGTTTCCGTCGATTTGCTGCCTGTCGTCTTACCAACTTGAACTGTTGATTTAGAAAGTAGCCGCTTTGTGCTGGATATGGTTGACCACGTGGCCCCCATAGATATACATGGGAACCATTTACGCCTAAGACACGATGAGCAGAACCATCATGGGCTGGTTCATCAAATAGATATTTCAACCGTCCGTAAGCATTAGTAATATAATTACTCTTAACGTACATTCTTAATCACCGTCCTTAAATTTTTCCCTGATAAGTTGTGACAGTTGCATAACCGCTTTAATTAACGTCTGCAACTCATCGCTACTTACTTGACTACCTTGATTAGCTCTGTGGGCTAACTGATTTATGTTGACCCCAATTCTATTTAAGTAATACACGATTGAATTCCACTGAATCAGTGCAAGCTGTTTCAACTTATCGTGTTGTTCCAACCGAAGTACGTAAGCTTTAATCGTCGCTGGCATTACATACTTAGCTAATAGTTCTGGACTATCCTTTAGGTGATCGAATCGCCATTTATCAAGTTGCTTGGCAGTCCTAAAATCAGGTAGTTCTTTCATCAAGCTTTGCACCGCTAAGTGATAGTTCCATTCCGCCTTTAGTCCACGGAGTAATACTTTACTCATCGGCTCATCACCCACTACTGCTTGCAATTTTTCGAAGTCAGCTTGTGGAATTCGTAGCAGGTATGGATGCTTCTTCTCAGGTACTCGACGGTGCAAATTAATCTGCTGTTTCCGCTTAACCAATTGACCATCATTTAACATCAAATCACTCCTTTCTACGTTGCAATTCTGGCCGTTAATTGGTGCCAAAAGCACCAATTAAATTGCTAATATTCACGTCGTCAACAAGGCCCTTTTGGTCCTCTAGTTTCCTTGCTCATGTGAATTAACTACACGTGTCAATTCACCAGCAATGGTGACCAGAAAAGCAACGGGCAAGTAGTTACCTAGTGATATCACTAGGCCTACTTGGCAAAGAGAACGTTGTTCCCCCTGCACCTCTATAATTAAGAACTAAGTTTGCCAATTTGGTTCTTAATAATTTCCTTTGGGCCTTCATTTGTAGTGAAACAAACGAAGCAAAACTCAGCAACCTAAGTCACCCATTTTGGGCCCTGATTAGGTTGGATTTCATCTTCTCTTTTGTGTCGCAAAGAGAACCAGAACACGACCTACTTTAATGGTTAAAGTAGGCAAATCCCCACCGCTTACCCGCCACATTTATTAGGCACTCATTCATTACTAACTTGTTAAAATTCGGGCAACCTTGTTACTTTTACTCATCTCAAAGTAGTCATCATCATCCTGAATATAAGTGATTGTATTAAGATGCATAACTACATCAGTTGCTCGATGCGTTTTAAGTAAGTTCATCGCTTTATTACTCAATTTCACAATGATCCATTCATCACCATAGCCACGTCGAATTGGCACAAAATAGCCACGCATCAAAGCTGTGAATTGGTTTAAATTAGGTTGAAAATTAGGATCTTTCCCAACGAATTCTGGCCATAACTCATACCGCAACTTATTTAAAGTCGTCAACATATTAGTAGCTAGCGAAAGTGACGTATTGTTACTATATGAACCTTGATAATTTGAGTTACCATTCTGTTGCTTCTCATCAGAAAGATAAGCTTGCCCATTTTGGAAATAAACACCAAAATTAGCATGACGCTCCAAAAAACCTTTTGAACTATCAAGAATGGCATTAGGATCTTGTCGAAAGATTGTCTTTGCTTTTTCTTGAAGGTCTCTAATCATTTTGACAACGGCTCTAACAATCCGTTCCATATCCTGGTCAGATAAATCTTCATTAATCACGACGTTGAAGATATGATCCGATTCTCGCGTATAAACATAGTCATAATTTTTAATAGCACGGCCACCTGGTCGGAAATTGATGATTGAAACAATTACCTCAGTTCCTTTACCATCATTAGTTGGTATCATGTGAATGTTGATAGGTAGTCGTCTTAATAGCTGACTAAGTTGAGAAAGATAAATCTGACCTGCCTCTGGATCCTTTGTTTTAAGATTCCAAGATCGTTTATCATACTCGGCTTGCTCCAAATAACCTAACTTGGTAACTCCAGGTGCATAGTGAAGAACATCGCGTACATAACCGGAAATTCCATCAGCATAAACATTCGTCATTACTAAGAGATTTAGATTCCAAGGGCTGGTATTGTGAAAACGACTAGAAACTCGCGGAATCTTGTGCGGATCCAGCATATCCTTAAGGGCACTCCATTCAATTGAAGACGGTGAAACTTCATCAATAACAGCTGCAGCTTGATCTTGGTAATCTTGCCAGTAATCAACGGTTTTACCTTTGTCCTCAGCTGCGGTCATATAAGGTGTACGACCTTTTTCCAGATATTGGCATAGTCGACTCGCCAGATACGATTTACCAATTCCTCCCTGAGCTGCTGTAATGAAAATCGTGCTCATATTACGATCAGCATTAATGTCATTGATGGTAGACTCACGCTGATCATTCATTACTGCTGTTAAACGCTTAATAAAGTCCTGATCAGCAATTAAGCCAGCAGCGTCACCATCATCAAAAGCACCATGTAAGGCATTTTTCCAATCAGTCACTTGCATTTGACCTGAGTAGATCCATTCCATTAGTTGATCTAAAATTAACTTCTTTGATCGTTTGCTAAAGTTCATTTTCCCAGCTCCCTTTGTACCAAGACTCCTCAATTTAGATAGCTGGTGTCCAGAGAAGACACGATCACCATCGTTACGTCCTACCAACCTAGCAGTATGGTGTGCCAGGTTGTAAGGACTATGAAGATTCCGAACAATTGCCGCATTAATACCACTAGCAACTATTTCATCATCATATACGCCTGCGATACTGGAGTACGATTGACCCGGATCATCGGGTAACCAACTAATCACTTCATTAATTGCATATGGCGTCTTTTGATCACGCTTTGCCTTCGCACTTTGATGAACAAGATACTGTAATGAAGAAATATAATGTTTGGTCACCACATAGTTCTGCATAGCGCCTTGAAGTGTTCCAAGAAATGCTTCGATCCGTTTATTTCGCTGATCACCAATTTGCTCAATCCATTGGAAGGCCTTTGTCAAATCATCAAAGTTATATCCCATTAGCTCCATCATCCGATACCGAGTTCGACGCGTCGGCATATCAACCACTAGATGACTATGTGCTTCTTTATGTTCAATCTCTCCGTTCCGTAAATTTTCTTCGTCATCACGGGTATGATTACTTAAAAAAGCAGCAAAGTGACGATCCCGATTTGGATTTCGGCAACAAATCTTTTGAAGTCCATCAACGTGTTGTGCTACCCAACCAGTGAATCCATCCAGAATCGGATGACCGTTTGCATCACGTTTAATAACATTACCATTATCATCCCAAGCTGAACCATAGTCTTCACAACCCTTACCAACAAAGCGATCATCGCCAACTAACTTATCGCCGGCCCGAATTAAGTTACCGCCCTCATCCATCACCATACGGTCTAGTTCACCGAAACGATTCAACGGTAACTGAACCGCATGTTCTTCATACACTGGACTGTATTTAGGATTGGACTGTTCCTTTATTCTGGGATTACAAACAGTGAAAAGCCAATGGATCGAAATGTTCCAAGTCCGTGAGGCTTCACCAAGTAAATCCAGTATCTTACCAGCTTTAATTGCCAAATCAATATTGTCTTCGCTATATTGATTATTAACCTTGAGAGATGGTAAGGCCTTAAGAATGACTCGGTACAAGTCTCGACTAGAATGGGAGTATCGCTTCAAATAATCCGAAGCCTTAGCATATCGTTCTTCGATACTTTCCGGCTTCTTGTCATCCGACATTATCCCTCACCCTTTCTGGGTAACCGTTCAAAGACTAGTGATAAGGGCTTTTAACCACTATCCTTCTACTTACTACCCTGTGATTATCATTAGCCCTATAAATGATCAACAATCATTGATTTTATGCACCTTTAACGCTAACCCATGTATTTTCGGCATCTGTCATGAAAGCTGACCTGACAGCTATCATGGCTGCTGCCGTTGACGGAGCTCGGCAACGGCGTATGCACGCCGTAAGTACCGTGATATCAAAGTTTATTATTAACTTTATTCGTTAACTATTGACCATCATTACTTACAAATGGCACTACGTTATTAGTAAATGCTAAAATTTAATTGTTGATATCAAAATTTAAACGGCCGCTTTCCTTTTGACATTTTTATTGTCACTCATAAGTCCTATTAAAAATACGGACACTTTTTTGCGTTCAAGAATGGAGTGTTATTATGTACAAATACAAAGAAATCCAGCCCCAAACGTACTTGGAGTTGGATAATGGTAAAATATATTGTTCAATTGAAGAAATACTAAGAATCATCAATTTCCCCGCAGAAGGAAATTTTAAGAACGGTATTTCTAAATCTCGTCTAAATAAATTATTAGCAAATGCTAACATTACTTGGCAGCATATAGACCGTCAACATACCATGCTTTTAATAAATACAATCAATGGATCTCCAGAAGACCTTCACGCTGCTTCCCTATCTACACTTTCAGTATTGGATAGTGAGAGCATTGCAAAACTGCTTAACGTAGTCTCATCGTTAAAGCCAACTAAAAATGGCACCAATAACTTATACGAAGAAGAAGAATGGGGGGTTATTAGTCCCAAGAATGATAATATGGATCTTTACTATAGTATGGATAGAATCACATATGATATACAAGGGCATCTCTCCTCAGGACATAAGTCTTCCAGTTCAATAAGCATTAACCAAAAGAGTGTACTAAAGATGGCCAGAAAATTTGCTAAACAAGCTCCAGACTACTATAAGCTAATAACAGTACCATCTAATAAAATAGATTTTAATAGTAGTAAAATCCATGCTAACACTACTGAATCTTATGCTAATCTTGATTTGCATGATAAACTAATTGTTCACTACAAGCATTTAAAAGGGATTTCACTAAAACGTGAGATGGAAAATCTCGACTCCATATTACATCCTTTAGAACCCGTATCATTATATATTCGCCGTAATTTAAGCGAAGTTATTAATGGTAATAGTGATGCCTTTTCCGTCACACTCAACGACGCAGATGTTCGCGCTATTGATAGAAGTATCAGTCGCAAGTACAAACGTACTAAGGAATATGTTTTCAACCGTTTCGAGCACTTCGATAAAGAAATTAATCACCGTAACGCCGATATTAATAAGTACAATCAGATGCGTGAGTCACTAAGAAATTTTTTAAACAGTGATTACTATAATAATGTTATTGGTGCGAGTTTTAAGAAGCCGTTTTTTAAAGGCAGTTTAAAACGGCAAATAGAGGATATAATCAATATATTCTAAAAAGCTTCCCTTCGGTGCTTACCTTATTTCCAATCAAATTACCAAACAAACCAAAAAATCCCCCACAGCCCTAAATCCTACTAGCCGTTAGGAGATTTCCATACTCTTGTTATTAACTGATTTAATCATTTATCAGGTTCATTTGATAGTGGTATCTAGGATTAGTAATCGATCCCTTATCCGGATCAATAACTAGATAGTAATCTTCACTCCGATCATATTGTCGATTTTGTATTACGATATCTGCTGATAATGGTTGATTAATCTCTGCATCTGTTCGATTAGCGTTAATAGTAGCAACATTTGAAATTACCTGTCCAAATTGATTCATGAAGTAGATGTTAAATTTACGAGGCCTTATCAAGTCACTAATTGGTTCGACTTGATTGAATTTCAACGTCATCCTTAGGGCATTAATACTATGTTGAGTAGCTGCTAATCTTATTTCGGCAAACTCGGCCTTTGATCTTGACGAGTTCATTCTCATATCTAATACAGGAATTACCATTTCCTGTAATGATGATCCGCCGTGTACATAATTTTTACCACCTTGGGACTTAAAAACATTCACAGTAGCAGGGTAATAAACATTCGTTTGATCATTATTTGTCAGACTAATGCCCAGTTTCACTGACATAACCCCAGGAATATTCGAAAGGTCATCTGGTGTCATCAAATAGCGCGGTGATATTTTACCATTATAATCACTTGCTGGAATATCAATTTTACTTTGTTCCTCCACTGACGCTTCACGGTAGATAAAGCCATGATCAGCAGTCACGATAATATGCGATACGCTATTTGTTCTTAATACTTGAATAGCTCTTCTTATCTCATCAATTGCTTGATCAGTCGCCCTAAAAGTCTCGTCTTCCGTTTTTAAATTATCGCCAATTGCATCAACCTGATTGTGATACACATAGATAACATTTTTGTTAGCAATCATGGTCTTAATTTCCTTACTGGTAGCTTTTAGAATATCGTCCAGTTTTAATAGGTCATTATTTTTATCCCATAATTGTAAAATTTTACGGCGATTATCAGCATTATTAGCCATATGACCATCTACCAGCACATTATCCTTTTGCCACTCCAGCTTATGGTGGGGCAGGAGTGAAGGCATCCCCATATAAGTAACGGATGGTAATCCGGTCAGTAGATAGTTCATTTTACTTGTAATCCTATCATCATTAGCTATCTGAGCTTGAAGCTCACGTGCTGCTTCATATCGAAAGGCATCTGAAATAATCACCACAATCCGCTCATTAGCACCATGAACAAAGTTCCTATAGAAGTTTTGTTCCCGCTGATTAGATTCAACATCTTGAAGTTGGAAAGTAGTATTCCATTCACGAACAGACTGATCTAATATCTGATCGTTGTAATAATCATCAACCATACGCTTAATGTCTTCATATTTGTGACGCTTATCTTCGGAAATACGTCGGTAATTAGTCACCAAGTAGCGGTAATGAGTATCAACTTCAAAAACTTTATTTATATAATCATTAAGCATTTCATGCCAGTCATCATAGAATCGTGGTCGATACTTCAACACATGATAAGTCTCTTTTAAAAAGTTGAATTCCGGATTAAACGCATTTACTCCTCCGGTTACTTGATCGATTACACCGATAGTCTCATCACCATCAGTGACAGTACCATCCGCATTAAAATTGGCTCTGACTCTTTCTAAGAGCAATTCGTCAATCTGTTTTATACCGTCAACTCTTAATAAATCTTGAACGTTTTCATCTTTTAGGTAAGTACCTAGCTTAAGTTCATTCCATGCCGTTCCCGTTAAATTCTGGTATAGTTCTTGGTATTTACGAGAATCACTAAAGCGCTTCATGAAAACTTGCACGTTCGAATAATTTTCAAAAGGTTGGGCTAATAAATCTGATGGAATTTTTTCTTCTAATTGACTATAGACGCTTGTAACGAAAGCACCATCGAACAGTCCCTTTAAGCTCCTAACATTACTGCAGCCAAAATATTTATCGTATATCTGCCAAAATAATGGCAAAACATCATATTTACTGAATGATCGAATAATCTTGTTATTAGATTCGTCCATTCCTCCTTTGAAGACTGCCATCAATAGTAAATTTTCATCAAACTGATCTAAGCCAGCTAAATTAGATAAGATCATTAATTCAGGATGATTTATTAATCTTGACTCAAAATTTTGAATATATGTTTGACGCCTGGACTTAGCCCGAAAATATTTTAAATATTTTTTGACAAAATTCCTTTTTGAATTATCAAAGTTTAATTGCTCAGCCAATTGTTCAAACACTATATCGCTAGCCTTAGCACTAAATACATGGCCATAACGCTCCATATCAGCAAAATAATCAAATTGTAGCTGAGGCCTTTTTGCTTTTACATAAACTAAAAAACTACGGTCCTGATTCTTTTTATCCAGTAGTTTTCGCTTGATTTTAAACTGTTCCTTCGCACCAACGGTCTGTAATTCAGCAGCTAAATTATCTTTTAAATACTGATTGTCTTCAGTTACATCATCTGCAAATTCACCATCAGGATCATACCAAAATACATACTGATATCCTTGGTCAAAATAATGATTAATTTCTTTAACTATTTTGTCTAACTTTAATTGCATCATACTACTCACTCTTGTTTTTAATTTGATGATTTTTCAAATATCTTGCTACTTTTAACATGACCTCCTCTGAGTCAGGAGAATTAGTAACATCTAAGACCATTTGTCCAGCTTCAATGCCATGAAATTTTACATTAATATTGTTTAGCAGAAGAAACACTTTCGTTGCTTCTAATGCTGTTCGTTTATTACCATCAGCAAAAACATGTTTTTTAGTAAGCTTTTGTAGGTAATACGCTGCCTTCAACCAAACTGTTGGATAGGCTTCCCGGCCAAAGAAAGTTTGCTGAGGAGCTTCAACAATACCATTTAGCCCGTTCGGATCTAAAACCTGAATCATACCTTCCCCTGCATACTGAATTATTTGGCGGTTAATTTCCATAATTTCTTCTTCAGTCAAATAATTCATTTTTTACTTATCCTTTAAAAAGTCCAAAGCTTCTTGATCATCCTTCATACTCTTATTTAAGAGTTCTTCAAAGCGGTCATGAAACCCGTTTGTTTCTTTAATAGGTTTAATAACCACGCTGCCATCTTGTTGATTAACCGTAACATCAATTGGGTCATTAACCTTTAATCCAGCAGCTTTCATAATATCTTTGCTTAATCGCACAGCACTAGAATTACCAGTCTTAAAAATTTTAGTCGGTGACTTGATAGCCAATCTAAACACCTCTATTCGTTTTATCAATATATACAATCAGATTATACCGTATATACAAATAATTGAGTAGTTATTTTTTAAGATTCACAAGTGCCGATGAATTTACTCTACTCTTCCAAAGAATCCCCATCCGTCGCATTTCCGTTTTTACCCTAGCGTATATACTATCAGCTAAATTTCTCTAATCGAGTAGGAGGTAATTGATTAGTTCAATTACCGGACTCTCACACCATCGTACGTACGGTTCCGTATACGGCGGTTCGACAACTTAATCACTTTGAACTGCCTGGGGCGGCTTGGACATATCTATTAGTCCAAGGTGCTCCAAGTTTTCTATTAGTTAGAGAATAGCTCAAAGTCTTGCTGTGTGCAGTTTACCAGTAACCTTTGCGGGTACCAGCGAAGATATATGCTGGGCGCACTATTAAAACCGGAGATGTCAGACCCCATCCCCGGTTTGTTCAATTAATTTAACAATGTTCTACAATTTAGAGAATAACTTTTCGTTCCCTTGAACTTTAGCATGGTTAACAACGACACCATCATCTAAGTTAATGGAAACCTGAGCTAATGCTTGGTGTTGAAGTGCTTCATCATATTTAATAACCTCAGTTACCTTTTTATTTAGCTTAACTGTATCTTTACGATACTGATTCTTCTCACGTGCTGTCGAGGACTTAGTTTCCTGTTCATCGTTAAATTTAATAGTGTTACTGTATGCAGCTTGCAAGTCGTGCAAGTAGTTACGAGCTATCGCCAATTCGTCCTTATTATATCGATGTAAGTACATCAAAGCCTTAAAGCCATCGTTACGACCGCTACTAAACTGCCAGTAAATAGGACGCTTATGATACATCTTATCATGATCCTTATAAAAATCGTTAAGGAAGTAGTTACGAATGATCTGTTCATCACTTTCACCTCGTTTAGACTTTTTAGGATCAAGTGTTTTAGCAATAAAGTGCAAATTATCATTTAAAGACTGAGAATCAAACGCAACGCGTAAGAACTCCTTCAAGCGATTGATGATATCTCTGTCATCCCCAAAGTAATCACGATCTGTTAGCAAGATTAGATTATCCTGGTTAGGCTTAAAGCTGGTATATGCCGATTCATTCCAATCACCACCTGCATACGCTAATCCTGGTTCATTTAGAGAATAACGACCGAATACACATCCAATGAAGTATGATAATAATTCCTTAATAACAGAAAGCACATTTTTCAGTACTATAGATACATCATCATCATTTTCTCTAGGATCAAGATCGCTAAAACTATATAAATCGATGTATTTTGCGTTTATTAACTCTTCAAGCTTCTTTAAGTGATTATGATTATTTTGGTTATTGCTTATAACATCAGAACAACCATCTTCAAGATTACCTGAATCATTGTCCAATAGCAGTAATGGGATCTTATTAAAATCATAAGAAGTTTCGTAGCTATCCCAATCTTGCTTTGCCAATTGAATGCTTCTTTTTACTAGATTTTTTGTGCTTTGATCTGCTTCTTTATAAGGTAAATCACCTATAGTGCCTGGTTGAATATTCATAGTAGGATTTAATAAATTAACATAAATATTTCCTACCTTACTACACAAAAGGCCCAAAATACCATAAATATCATTAGCAAAAAGTTTAGAACCCGCATTATCAAATATATGTCCAATAGATGTGTATCTTACTGAAAGATTACCGGAAGTTAATGCAGACCAAGTAATGCCTGGCTTAAATATAAAGTCTAGGTTGTAGTTATGGGATCTTATTTTCCCATTACTATTTTTGAAATTCCTAATTTCATAGCCATCATTATACCAATCAACAATCAATTCATTATTTCCATACCATTTTCTAAATGAACCGCCCTTATCATATGGAAACCATTTCTTATGGGAATTTTTTGCTTCCTCTCTTGAAGAAGCGTTAAACATAATGCTATGAAAATTAACTTCAAACCAGTATCTAACAAATTTAGTATTAGATGCAGTAGCCATTCCTAATCTTGTATTACTAACATCTTTTAATTTTTTATTATCAAATCCGTTAATCACATCAATAGGAGTCCAATAAGCTATGGGAGAACCAGGGATCTTATTAAAGTTATCCTGATCAGTATGGTATAGATAATCACTGTTAGGATTATCTATAGCTTTAATAACCTTGTCTCTTTGTACATCCATTCCTCCTTTAAAATTGGATAAACGAATGTAGGTGCCGATAGTATCTTCATGTGTTTTCTTTAGAACAAAGCTATCAATTGGAACTGTGGCTTCTTCATACGCAGAATACTCCATTTGGATCAAGCTATCTATCTTAACATGATTGATAATTATCCTTCTAAGGGGCTCATATGTCTTAATAAACATCCATACAAACGGTGTCATAAAGCCAGCATACCCATTATTAGATAATAATTCTTGATTATGGTATACGAATACTGTAAATAGATCCTTAGAATAATCATGATAATGATTATTTAGATACTTCTTAAGTGTTTTATCAAATTTGTTTAGATATGGTGGATTCGTTACTACTACTTCATACTTAGAAGTCAGTAACTTCATCAAATTAAGCGCTTGTAAGGCATTATCCTTGGCCCTATTAATACCATCAATATCCAAGTCTTCAACCGGCTCAATTGAGTTTACTGTTGCCATTAATTTATCCCAATCATGATGACTGTTAATCTGCATAATTGACCCATATTCAGTTGCATTAGAAAAATCCGCCATAGTTTCTTTTAATTCGTCAGCAATCTGTTGTGGCAACCTATCATAAAATACACTCGGCAATACTAAATCCTTAAAGAGATATAGATTGAGATGGATATCTCGCTTAAATATTCGTCGGTCATACTGCCGGGCTTTCATCATTACAGCAAAATAGGCCAGCTGGTAAGCTCGCTTGTCAATTTCAAAGCCATACAGATTATTCTCAAGAATAAGAAGGACCGCCTCACGAGAGGAGTATCCCTCCTCTTGATACATCTTCATAAACACGTCAAAGGCATATATTAAAACATGGCCTGAACCCATGGCATTATCCAGGAACTTGTATTCAATAAGCTGCTTGCCATTCTGCACCAATTCCATTTTTGCGGGCAATAAGTATTTAAGATCACCTTTAATACTACTTTGGGGATGACGTTCTAAATAGTACTTGCCAAGGGAATTATCAACCATGTATTTGACTACCCAGTCTGTTGTAAATAACTGAGTAGCTGCAGGAATATCGGCTTTTTTTACTGCTTTTTTCCCTGTAATGTTAACGACCTGATCGTGCAATTCAGAAATATAGTATTGGTATAACCAGCCAATAATGGACACCTGGCCAGACTTCGATACATCAAAGTCTTCTTCTGGAATTTCATCAACTAGTTCTTTAATAACTCCATTGCTGTAGTTAGGTACAAACAATAATTTCATATAGTCAGAAGTTTTTTCAAATAATCCTGGTAACAAATTTGATAATTCATCTGTCTGCTTGATAAAAAGCATCCTGAATACCTTATCCAATTGAGTAGGATTATGACTTGTCAAAGCCTCCGTTACTTGTGCGCGTTCTTCATCGCTATAACCGCCCAAATCATCCTCAATTTCCAAAGCATGGGTTACCATATCCGGTTCACCCCGGCCCTCTTCACTTGAAAGAACCCGTGTCCTACTAGGTAGGTAATCATTTACCTCCATAAAACGGATGGCAATAATCCGGTTGAACCATGTATAAGCAACTTCATCGATAAATTGATTCAGTTTTTCATCCCATTCCTGGTTGGTATCCTGTTTAATTCGACTAACTATTTGCTTACGCCAGTCAATCGCCTTCCCCTTTAATGGGAAGTGTTCATTAGTATAGTACTTAACAGCTGCGGTGGAAATTGATAGCTCATTGGCTATTCCTGTTTTATCAATCCCAAAGTTTGCCAATCGTTGCCGAATACTATCTATTAATTCTTTACGTGCATTAACAGCAAAATTCTTTATCTTTGTCTTATCCATTTTCTACCCTACTTAAAATCAACATTCACAATATCGTTTAAATCTATTTCACGTTGTAAGGACTGCTTTAACTGGTTAATATAGCTATCCAAATCACTATCACTAGTAATTCGCCATGCTTGTACTTCAAGATCACTAATCTTAATTGTCTTTACCCGTTTAGTATGAACTACTTCATGGGGGATGCTTTCAACCGGATGAGGCCGCTCACTAGAATCATGTTTCGTTGCTTGTTCTGCCAACTCTTGCTTACGGCGTAAATCTCGAGCAATTTGTTGACTAGTTTCATCAATTTTTCGTTGTAGCTGATCGGCGTCACGTTTCAGCAACTGGATTTGGTCATTTAATTCAGTGTACTTGCCATCATTACTCTTTCGCTCAGCAATTTGATTATCTTTTGTAATTCTATCCTGAATCCGCTGCTGAAGTTTGTTAGCAGTTTGCTCTGGAAAATTAGCGTCTGCTAAACGTTGTTTCAGCAATTGCGAGTAATTTTCACTCTTGTCCTGGTATTGACGATACAACTCATCAACTAAATCATTAAATTGGGTAGCAAAATTCTGATTCAAGGCTTCTAGTTGAGGAATGACCCGACTAATATTTTGCTTCTTAAGGCTTTCCTTAATGGTTTGTGCAGTTTTATGAACAGCATTATCAGAATCAATAAATCCCTTTGCTAGGTTATATCTATCCATGTAGTCCAACGATCTCCGCCAAACCGATTTCTGAGTATCAGAATGATAGAAATCAGAGATACCATTATCATCCATGTCTTCTAACCAATCTTCTAACTCATCTAAGTGTTTATCAATCAAGCCATATGTTCGTTCACTATTATTGCCTGAATTAGCGATTGGATTTAACAATTCTACTCCTTGATCGATTAAGGCTTTTCCTGGGCCCTGAGGGAAGGCATCGAAGTCATTTAGTTCATTGATTTTTTCTTCAGTAGTGGTAACAATTTTAGCTGCCAACTGCTCAGTCGAATTATTATCGGCAAGAATGCTACGCCTTTGTAAAATATCCTTCACAAAATCACGTGCAGCTTTCCTCTGTTTTTCTGAAACTTCCCGGACAATTTGCAAGGTCAACTTTCTTACTTGCTGTTTTTTCGTTAAGTAGCTAGTAATT
Organism: Limosilactobacillus sp. DJ3M12; assembly: GCF_947381695.1. NCBI lineage: Bacteria > Bacillati > Bacillota > Bacilli > Lactobacillales > Lactobacillaceae > Limosilactobacillus > Limosilactobacillus sp. DJ3M12. Next base: position 21,556 of record NZ_CANCWY010000024.1, read on the forward strand.
AATTGAGCATTATTAACCGCATCGCCAATAGAAATCGGAGCATTATTAAATGCTAATTTAAGCTTACCGTCTTTAAACGCCTTCGCTACCAACCAAGCAATATCTTCGTCATTATAGCCAAACGGAATTTCATTAAAGTGATCACGGATGTTTTCCATCGACAGTGCTTGCATCCCCTGATTAGTTTTCATCATCAGGTAATCAATCACTGCCTGAACAGCTTGTTGATTATCATCAATTATCGTATTGACCTCTTCACCGGTACCTTTTAACAAGTGAAGTACGTCTTTTTCATCCTTAATCGCGGTCAAATAGCTCAAGTTGCGGTAACTAGAATCAATAACTTCTTGGTAAGCATTACTTAACCGGCTTGTAATATCGGTATTATCATCCAGAATGTCATTCATGACGTAGATAGTAGAATTATTTAAATCATTTAAGAGGGCTCTATCGGCAGCTTTTTCCAGCTTCTTTCGCTCATCCATTTTGCCTAAACGGATAGCACCTTCTTGATTATCAAGGTTTCCAGCAGACTTTTGAATGTATTGTTCAATCTGCCCGGCACGGCGAAAATTAGAGATGTAGCTGTTGTTGTCTGGTAGGACAAGCACAACAGTACTGCCACTTTGAGCAGTCATACGATATTGCTCTTCACCAGATGGGTTTAGCGGCGTAACGATCCGTAAACTTTGATTATTATTAGATCTCCCGTATGCTGATCCATCAATATAAATATTAAAGTTAAATACATATTGGTTACCCATATGCTTTGGCACATAACGATCACTCAGGTACTTGTCACCAATTAGATATCCACCAATTTTATTAATGATGTAGGTATCATCAACTTCGTAACTATTAATTGCTTCGTTGACATCCTGTTCTTTATCAGTTAAAAATTCATATGTTTCGACATTCAACTGAACGTATTTTTGAGAAATTAAAAGTTCCAATGCCTTTTTTACCTTAGACGTTAGGTCTTCACGATCAGTAAAAATCCCATCAATCAATAACGTGGTAATATTTTCTAATGTTGCGGGGAAATTATCAAGATATTTAACCATGAACAGAATTTCAAGAACTTGCATAGCTAAAGTATCATGATTCCCATTTGGGCAAACGGCATCGTTACTCTCAGCATTGGTAAATACTACTTGATGATCATGACTTAAGAATTCATACATTCCCCTAAAAAAAGCAGAAAAGGGCACTAAGCGACCAACTTTATCATCTTCATAGGTAACCGTTGCTGCCTGAAAAGTAGCAAGCAAAGAACGCTCGCCATCTGACATATGCTTACCTTCTGCCCCATGTTTTCTGACTGCTCCTAATACATCCTTAAGAAGGTCAAACTGATAGGGAATGAACGGATAATTCGTAATAAAGTCATTATCGTCTGCATATTTCTTACGACTGACCTGATCACTAAAATTAATCTTATTATTAATGTTGTAATGATTTTCTTCAAAAATCGCTGCTAACTGATCACTTGCCATTGGCTTCTTAGCCAATAATCGTTTCTGAATAACTTCATTGGCATTAGCGGATGACATGTTAATCATTGTGTTAAAACGTCCCTGAATCTTTGAAAGGTCTTCACGCTTTTGATTAGTAAAGTTAGCAGTAACCTCATCAATTTGTTGCTGGGAAGTTACTACAACCCATGCTTGGCCAGCACATTGTGTTTGAAGTTGTTCAACAATGGTTTGTAGGTTTAACATCCGGTCCCCATTATCGCCGATGAACTGTCCTACTTCATCGGCCAAAAAGATAATATGATGATTATTGCCCTTCTTATCAAGGTACTTCTTAACCATTCCCGCAAACTCTTCAGGATTAATCGTGAAGTTTCCCATATTAGATAAATAATCGGCAGCATTACCTTCAGTCATCGATCCGGATTGCACTAAGGCTTCTTTAACACTATTTTTGATAAAACTAAAACTATTACGAACATCAACCCAGTGACTGCCAGAAGCTTTGTAAAAAGCGTCCTTAAACGCCTGATACTGACCATGATCATCTAGCCAACGTTCTAGATTAGCCACAGACGGATTAGAATCATATCCCAGTTTTTCATTAAAGACTCGAAGAAAAACAGTGAGAATAGCCGACTTATCTGCCGCTGCATTAGCATCCGCTTTAGCATCAATGTTAAATAAGACAACATCGGTCGGAACTTGCTCTGATTGTTCAATTAGCTGAATAGTGTCCGGATCCTTAATTTTGCTATCATCCCTGAAATAATCAATTGGCCGCTTCCCAGCCACCATAGAATTGTCTAGTAGGTAAGACAAGATCTTAAGGAAATGAGATTTACCGGATCCAAAGAAACCGCTAATCCAAACACCAGTTGCATCAGTTGGCCGATTAATACTATTCACATAAGCCGAAAAGAATCTTTTAAAGTGAGACTGAAGTTCATCAGTTACCACGTATTCTTCGAGCTCTTGTTTTTTTATGGTTTCAGCTTCTTGGCCAATCTTAATGACCCCACGAATATTTCGATTAATGTCTTTTGCAAAAATATCTTTAATAATCATTGTTTTCTCCTAAATTATTAATTACTAGATTAAAAATGCACGATAATAATTTTGGTCGTTAGCTTCACCAAAAATTTGTAAATTTTGTTCATTATACTTACCGGGATAAAACATCACAACTGGGTTTTTATCCAACACTTGATGCATTGTATTTAACACTTTGTGCGCCCTAATCAGCGGGTAAACCTTCCCAACACCAGTTATGAAAATCACACAATGCTGATTATCAACGTGGTCCTGTACGTACATAACAACATCATTGTTGTTTTCATCCATCCGCATCAAGCTATTAATTTGCTGAGCTACTTGATCGATCCCACTTTGCTTTTCCATTTCAGCTAAAATCCGAAATGGATCATCATCTGCTATCCCTTTTAATTTATGAATACTATCCAGCATAATGTCATACAAATCAAATACTTTTAGGTTAATTTTCATTGCTGTTTTAGACTTAGTAAGATCATCTAAATTTGCACGCACCCTAGGTGTATCTGCAACATTATATGGGTAAATATAATACCCAACTTCATTTGATAACCCTTGATTACGTTGAAAATCAGGTTTCTGAATTTTCTGTATCAATTTTTCAAAATGTACTTGCTCCTCTTTATACATCAGTTTTGCCCTCCTAATGCAGTTAACTCCTTATTTAAGTGGTCTTGCTTCATCAATTTAGCTAGGTGAATATCAATAAATGGTTGAAGGACAATATCAATATTCTTTTCACGTTTTAACAACCCCGCATCACGTAAAATGGTTTTTAAGCTACCTCGAACCCTTTTGGATGTTTCATCTGTCCACTTAGCAATTTGTTCACTTTCCATTTGTTTTCTAGTAATGAACTCAATCATTTCACGTTCTTCCAGAACCTTGTCTCCTAAAATAATTTCATTGCGATAAACCTCATACACAAATTCATTTAATAATCGATTAGTTAACATCATCGATAACAAAGCTACTAGTTTTTGATTGTTGACATCCAAAAATTCAAACTGATTAATTATATTTTCAGGTAAGATTTTTAAACGTTTAGTTAAATTTCGTGATGCTCGTTTAGCACGATCACGTGATGGCATTTCTAAGACATTATTATTATCGCTAGCCTGTTTAATATCATCAAGTGTGTTACCTTCTTGATACATAGAAACACATAATTTAAATTCACTGAACCACAACGCGTATGAAGTGATTCCAGCATTGTAATTTTGTATCATCCTACTTCTCCTCAATTATTTAAATAAAAAAGTCCTCAAGTAACATTACACGATCATCACGCGTATTTATACCTGAGGACTAATACGTCAGTCAAACT
>NZ_CANCWY010000025.1:0-22101 GCF_947381695.1 Limosilactobacillus sp. DJ3M12
CTCAGATCATAGCGACTAATGATTGGATGAATCACTATCCACGAGCTATGTTTAATGGACATTCGTCAATGGATATCCATATATTTCCATGTTCACCTAGAAGGGAGCATACCAGAATTGTGTAAAGTCCACGGCAATCGTCATTACTTTAATGTGGTATTTGTTAGTAATATCATACTCGAGCTGGGCAAGCTTTTTGCGGATTTCGTCCGACTAAAACCAGGTTACCGCCTTTTTGTGCATGGATCTTAACAAATTCCATTCCCAGACCACCAGTGGTACCAGTAATTAAAGCAGTTTCTTTTGACATAATAATTCCTCCTCAAAATCTTATCCTTCATTTGATGTTGATTACATTATTGGTTGAAGAAAATGAGAAGTAATATCATATGATGCCAGTGGCTAATTTGTATCAATAATTAGTACGTAATTTAACGGCGAGGGCCCCTACTTTATTGTTAGCGGTTGAACTGGGATCGTGCAGCCAATAAAAGGAAGGCTCTTTTTACAAGATCAAATCACAATAGGCCGAAAATAAAAAATGCACCATTAAAGATACGTTTTAAATTAATCTTTTAATCGTCCCATACTTTTTTAGCAACGTTGAATGCGGACCGGGCATTTGGCCAGCCGACGTAAAAGGCCAATTGCGTAATTATTTCTGCAATCTCCTCTTTGGTAATGCCGTTGTTCTTAGCGGCTTGCATGTGGTAAAGGGGTTGCTCAAAGGATCCCTTGGTAATTAAATCTGTAACTGTTAGCAGGTTCCGATCACGAAGGCTTAATTCCTTTTCCCGTGACCAAACCTGTCCGAATAATACATCATCATTTAATTCTGCAAATTTAGGGGCGAAATCACCAAGTTGGTCGCGATTAGCAGTTTGTTTCTTTGCCATGAAAATCTTCCTTTCTCAACTAGGATTTTTGATTACTCTTACTATAAGCCGAGATAGATAAAATGGAAAATACTTATATTAAGTAGGTAATAATGCGAAAGGTGAATAATTATAAATGGTTTGTCCTCATTAAATTGAAACTTAGTGTTAAATGTATAGTGTTAAAATTAAAACCAGTTATAAAGACGTTGAGAAGGAATTGTTGTCTTTCCTAAGTCTGTTCACGAAGCACGGATTAAGAGCAACCTTGATATTTTTGACTTTGAACTAATGGATGAAGAAATGGACCAGATCCGTGCGCTGGATAAGGGGAAGGGAATGCATATCCCAGATGCGCCAGGAGTTGGTGAGAGGTTATTAAATGTGTATGATCTTCATGCTAACGATTAATACTTTTAAAGCATAGATAACAATTAATTATAAGTATTTTTCATTGATGCCTTTTTACGTTAAGATTTATCTAACGTTTTAATATGAAGGAGGCCCTCAAGAATGGCAAAGACCCTTGTTTTATACTACTCTGCAACTAATACTACTAAGAATATCAAAAGATTGCTCAAAAATTAAATGCGGATATGGCAGAAATTCATCCGTCGCAACCATATACCGCTGCTGATCTTGATTGGCATGATGAGAAGAGCCGGATAACAGTTGAACAACACGAGCACAATCGCCGTGTTGATATTAAGAATGATTTACCAGATATTACTAACTACGATAATATCGTTATTGGTCATCCGATTTGGTTGGCAATTCCGTTACGGATGATTAGCACCGTGATTGATCATCTGGACTTGAATGGTAAGAATTTAGCCTTATTTGCTACTTCTGGTGGAACAAACTATGATCGCTCACAAAGTTATGTTGAACGTACTATCGATGAAAATGGTTACGATACCAAGGTCAACCAAGGGGCAATTTTAAATGACCCACGTCAAATTGATGGCTGGATTAATTCACTTAACTTTTAAATAAAGAGAAGCGCTGAAGCTGGGGAATCTAGTTATTCAGCGCTTTTTGTAATGGCAAGATTCATTGCACTTCCTTTAAGCGGTTCAAGAAAACCTGTGCAACGTTAGATAATTGACGATTTTTATTCCAAATCAGATTATTTTGGTCAGTAACAGTAGGAGTTAAGGGACGAAAGGCAAGGTCGGTCCCAGTAATATTGATCAAATTTTGGTAGGTCAGCGCAACGCACGCTCCCGTTTCCACTAATAAACGAGCATTAAAAATTAAATTATACTGGCCAATGAAATTAAACTGATCGATCAGTGAACCGGCCCAACTTCTAAAAACGTCTTGTTGTTTTGATTGCGCTGACGTTAGTATTGGCAGGCCAATTAGATCTTGCGGAGTGATCTTTTCCTTTTCTGCAATCGGCTGATCTTTTCGGACTAAGATTCCCCAGATATTATTTTGTGGCAAACTAACGGAATGATAATTTAGGAGTTTTTCTGGCCCTATTATGATTCCAAAATCCAAGGTACCGTTATTTAATCGCTGGTAGATCAGGTCACTATCACCACTTACTAAGTTAATCTTAACGTCTGGATACTTTTTGATAATATCACCAATTACGGTCATTACTGGTTGAATAGCGGTACTTTCTCCAGCACAGATATCTAATGTTCCGCTAATGACATTTTGAGATTGCAGGTCGGTTTCAGTTTTGTCAACGAGACCAGTAATCTCTTGTGCCCGTTCATATAAATAGTAGCCTTCTTGGGTAAGCTTAATTTGCCGGTGTCCTCGTTCGAATAAAGTAGCCCCCAGTTTTTCTTCAAGATCCATTAATTGTCGTGATAGTGTCGGCTGGGAGATGTGTAATCTTTTAGCTGCGTTTGAAATGTTTCTTTCTTGAACTACTTCGATAAAATACCTCAGTACACGGACTTCCATTTTGATCACTCCAATATGCTTTTTAACTATAGCATGTCATTAAATATAAGTATTTAACATCGTTATAAAAACTCGCTAAGATATAAACAATAATTTCAGGCAAAAAGAGGGATGAAAATGAAGGAGATTCAAAAAGAAGAACTGGCTGCAATCAGGGCCACGGCTAAAAAAATCAAGACTTGCTTCAACAATTGAATAGTCGACCAGTATCCCAAAAAGAGATTCGCCACGTCCTTAATGATGTAACTGGTCAAAAAATAGATGACTCTGTTGAAATTCGCTTGCCGATCCGTAGTGATTACGGAGCTAACCTAAAAATTGGGAAACAAGTATTTATCAACAGTGGTGCAATGTTTACTGATCTTAGCAGAATTGAATTAGAAGATAAAGTGTTAGTCGGACCCAGTGTCACAATTATTTCGGTAAATCATCCCCTGGATCCAGAAAAGCGCCATGGTATTGAATTGAAGGCAGTCCTTATTAAGGAAAATGCATGGCTTGGCGCAAACGCTACAATCTTACCAGGCGTTACGGTTGGAGAGAATGCTGTTGTTGCAGCGGGGGCAGTTGTTAGTAAAGATGTTCCTGCCAATACTGTTGTTGCAGGTGTTCCTGCTAAAGTAATTAAAAAATCGGAGGAGAATAATATGTCATTTGGATACATTACACCATTATCAGCAAACGTAGAACGGCAAAGGATTACTTTAAAAATCGTTAGGGCTTAAAATTAGCCGGTGACCTTGATGATCGGGATGTTAAAAATACCATTTAAGCATTAAGCAACTCGAACAATTCTTTGATGCAAAGGAAGATTAGATGAAAAAGTATTATCAGTTATTATTAGGACTTAGTGCCATTTTTGTTGGTTTATTAGGAATAAGTTCGCGCGTTCGTGCGGTGACCCACTATGTGCAATCCGCGACCCCGACGATTTTGTGCATGGCTGGGGGAGCAGTTCTCATGCCGAAGAAAAAATGGCTAATGCGGCCCGTGATGCCGGTGTAACCAAGACAATTGTGCGGGCGAATGTTGACAAAAAGGGAAACCGCCCAATTCCCGCAAATGCCGTTAATCCTATTGTGGAAGTCAACCTTGAAGATAATAAATTAAGTGCATATCGAGATAATTACACGCAGGGCTATCATCATGGTGGTGAATATGTAAAAAATGTGGTATTAGCTTTAGAAAAACAACACCATTATAAGCAAATTAACCTTGTGGGCCATTCAATGGGAAACTTGGAAATTATCAATTATATTAATAACAATGTAAATGATAAAAGCTTTCCGCAAGTAGCCCACTTAGTAGCGATTGCTGGACACTATAATGGACTGGTAGGGCAAAGTGAGACGCAAAATGCTAAGATAAATCCAAAGACCGGCGAACTAGAGAAAATGGACTCTGCCTACCGCGAATTACTTGGTTTACGGCAGACCTTTCCGAAAAATACAGCCGTGTTAAATATTTATGGGGATGTTGGGGATGGCAGTCACTCGGACGAAGATATACCGGTAAATTCTGCTAAATCATTAAAGTATTTAGTCAGTGATCGTGCAAAATCATACCGCGAAGTTGAAATTCATGGAAAGAATGCCCAACACAGTAAATTTCGCAATAACAGTCAAGTAAATCGTGAATTGATTAAATTTTTGTGGGAAGAGTCAAATTAGTTGATACTGTGCATATTTTGTGAATAATGATCCATGACAATGTTATTTTTAATGATTTTCTAATTTAGCTCTTGTTTTTCTCATTTTAACGTGATATTCTACTAATAATCAATTAAGAGAAATTAAAAAACGTTGACCGAGAATCGTCAATTCTGCTGAATTAAGAGAGCCGGTGGTTGGTGGAAACCGGTAGGAGGTAGTTGCGACAAATCCCTCGCGAGTTGTATGTCGAAATAATAGTAGAACATACTGGTAGCAACCATTATCTTGCCGATTAATTGCCATTGTGGGCAGTTGATTGAGGCAACCCTTGTGTTGTAAATAAAGGTGGTACCACGTTGATAGACGTCCTTTTAGTTCTTAATAGAGCTAGGAGGGCGTTTTTTATTAGACATACTTAAAGGTGGTGGTGGTCATGGCAGACAGTGATATTTCAGACATTATTAACATTGAAGAAAAATTAGAACATGACCTGACCGGCTTAGACCGATAATTAATTTGGTAACAGCGGTCAGGTCCTAAGGAGGATATTATTATGACTACAAATAAAAACGTTACCTTAAATGAAGAACAAGAAGCTTTTGCTCAAAAACTTTTCCAAGCTTATCAAAGCAAGAAACCACTGGTAATGGATGAATGGGCAGAGGTCGTTAGCGATGATAATACAGCTTATGCCCTTCAAGACCGTTTCGTTGAATTAAAGGGACTTCCAACTGGTGGGTATAAAGTTTCCTTAACTAGTAAGAAAACCCAGGACATGTTTGATTCTGATAGTCCGCTCTATGGACAACAAGTTGATGCCCACTTCTTACCATCACCTGCCGTTCTCTCTCTCAAAGAACAAACGATGGCTCCGTTAGTGGAAGTTGAACTCGGCTTCCGTGCTAAAACTGACTTGCACGCCAGTGATTCGATGGAAGATTTATTACATAAGACTACTGTCTGCGGCACGCTGGAAGTACCTGATAGTCGTTTTGCTGACTGGTTCCCAGATCTAAATAAATTCAGTGTCATGAGTGATTGTGCTGTTGGTGGGTATGTAGTATATGGTCAAGAACGACCAACCGATGAGGTGTTTAAGACCGTTGATGATGCAGCAAATGTAAATGTCACCCTTTACCACGATGGCAAAGAAGTGGATAGTGGGGCGTCAAGTGAAGTGCTTGGCAACCCATTAAAGTCATTGCAATGGCTAGTCAGAAAGCTTGAAGAACAAGGGAAGACATTCCGCGCAGGGCAGCTAGTATCATCAGGTACTTTCCTCTTACCACCACATTTAACTACCGGCAAGTGGGAAGCCAAATTTGATAATGGCTTCGGCACTGTGAGTGTGGACGTGACTGACTAGAATTAATTATTTTACATAGTTGTGCAATAAAAGAGAAAGGGAGTTTTATTATGACGAGAAAAGTAGCAGTAGTCGGAATGGGTCACGTTGGGGCAACGGTAGCGCACTATTTAGTTGCTGGTGGCTTTGTCGATGACCTCGCATTATTTGATACTAATGAAGCTAAGGTGCAAGCGGATGCTTTGGACTTACGAGATGCAATGGCCAATTTGCCTTACCATACTAACCTGACTGTTAATGATGAAAGCCAATTGCGTGATTGTGATGTGGTCGTGTCAGCCCTAGGGAAATCAAAGTTGGTTGATACGCCAGATCATGATCGCTTTGCTGAATTTAAGTTTACGCGGACCCAAGTGCCCTTGGTAGCAAAGATGTTAGTAGACAATGGATTTCACGGTAAGTTAGTTGATGTTACTAACCCTTGTGATGTGATTACCTCAATGTACCAAAAATTAACGGGATTACCAAAAGAACACGTGATGGGGACGGGAACCTTACTCGACTCTGCACGGATGCGGGCCCGGGTTGGTGAAGCTTTGAAAGTTGATTCACGCTCTGTTGTTGGTTTTAATCTTGGGGAACATGGCAATTCGCAATTTACGGCATGGTCGACAGTCCGCGTCCTGGGGAAACCGGTCACTGAACTAGCAAAAGAACGGGGATTAAAGCTTTCTGAGCTAGAAGAACGTGCTCGTCAAGGAGGCTACCTCGTATATCAAGGGAAGAAATACACTAATTATGGTGTTGCCACGGCAGCAGTCCGGTTAACCAACGCATTATTGAATGATGCGCGAACTGAAATGCCAGTTTCTAATTATCGTGAAGAATACGGCACGTACCTTTCATATCCAGCTGTCGTTGGCCGTGACGGGGTAGTGGAGCAGCTGCATCTGGACTTGACGCCGGAAGAAGAATCAAAACTAGCAACATCCGCAACATACATCAAAGAACGATTGAAAAAAGAAGAAGAGCGAGCAAACCAGCTAGCTCAGGCAGAATAGATTGATAACGTTAATGCCATGTGACATCTATTACGAGGAGTGACGACAATGACCAAGTTTAATTTTTCCAAACGCGTGCCAGCAGATGGAACAGATGCAGTCGGTGTAATCTTAAAAGCAGCGGCGGATCCAAAGATTATTTCTTTTGCTGGAGGATTGCCGGCGCCTGAGCTTTTCCCTGTCAAAGCGATGAAAGAAGCTGTTGACCAGGTGTTTGCTGAACGTGGTCAAGAAGTAATGCAGTATGGAGCCGCTAAAGGGGTGACAGCCCTCCGTGAATTGGTTCTCCAACGTGTCAAAGAAAAAGAAAACGTGACCGGACAGCTAGACAATGTGTTGATGACGACAGGTTCAGAACAAGCTCTTGACTTAGTCGGGAAGGCCTTTGTTAATCCTGGTGATACCGTACTGGTCGAACAGCCAACTTATCTTTGTGCTCTTGATGTCTTTAAATCATATGGTGCCAACTTTGTGGGGGTAGAAATGGATGAAGCGGGGATGAAGATGGATGCCCTAGAAGAAGCATTAAAGGCTCATCCGGAAGCTAAGTTGGTTTACACCGTGCCAAACTTTCAAAATCCAACTGGCCGAACCATGGCACTAAAGCGACGGGAAAAGCTGGCCGAACTAGCCGCTAAATATGATGTTTATGTGTTAGAGGATAATCCTTATGGTGAAATTCGTTTTAAGGGGCAGCATGTGCCAGCAGTTAAGTCGTTTGACAAAACCGGACACGTTTTCTATATGGGGACTTTCTCCAAGACGCTTGCTCCTGGTTTCCGTTTAGGATGGGTGGTAGCCGATGAAGCTGTTGTTAATAAGCTGACGGTACTAAAACAGTCTGCAGACTTGCATACAGATAACTTAGCCCAGTATGCCGTAGTAGAATTTCTGAAGCATAACGACCTTGATGCACATGTCAAGCAAATTAGTGACCTGTATGGGCAACGCAAAGCACTAATGACAGAGGGGCTAGAGAAATACTTCCCCCAAGGTGTTAAATATACTGATCCAGAAGGCGGAATGTTCCTATGGGTTGAAGTACCCGGAGTAGAAGATACTGTTGAGCTTTTTAAGCAATGTCTGGAACATAACGTGGCCTTTGTACCAGGTGACCCATTTTATGCAGGTGAACCACAGCCCGGTGCCTTCCGGTTGAACTACTCCAATGCTCAGGAAGACCAGATCAAGGCAGGAATGAAGCAACTCGGTGAAGCTCTGCAAGACGAGGGAGAGAATTAACGGCCAAGCCAAGTTATGACTGAGCGCCTTTCTGCTCCCGCCCAATCCACTGGCGTAATAATTAAACTGTGGTAAAGAAAATAAAATCCGCTAGTATTTTGGCGGATTTTTTCTTATCATTAACATAAATTTAATTTGCCTTAAAAGGAGTAAAAAAGTGCGCTCAAATAAGTTAACCAAAATCATTATTACTTCGACTCTTGCACTATCTTTATTAGCAGTGCCAGTTAGTCAGGCCACAGTTTTGGCGGCTGAAACAACTAGTGAAAGTACGAGTAGCAGTTCAACTACCCAGACTCATACGTTAAATAAATCATATGTTGTATATGGAGCAGGGGCTGCCGAGAAGAATGAATTAAATAATGTGCTAGCAGTCGATGATAATTTTACAACGTTAACCGCTACTGCCAGTGATTATCAGAAGTATATCAATCCGAATGGTTCGACAACTAACGCCGCCATGGTTAGTTCGGTAGCAATTGTCCCCACCGATCCAGGTTCGGGGATTAAAGTTAATGTAAAAAAGTTTAATGGTGAGGATAATATTACTAAAGTAACCGCTCAACAATACGCCATGGTTGCGCAAATGGCGGGGGTTACGGATGTTACTATCACCGTTAGCGCTAACCGGGCCGTTTCTGGGGAGTCAGCTCTAACCGGAGTCTATAAAGCAATTGCGGCAGATGGAGTTAGTTTAAATGAGCAAAATACTCAATCTGCTAACCAAATGTTGACCGCAACAAATGGGGCAATTGAAGCCAATAAGGATGATAGTAAATATCCTGGTAAGTTGATGGCTGCGGTTGGTGATACCACTAAGGAAATTAACCAACAAAAGAAACAAGGAACTACCCCAACGCAAAATCAAATTCAAGTAATCTTTAATCAGAAACTTGAAGAGCGAAACATTTACAATGAAACAAAGAATCATGAACAACCAATTATCAATGCGCTTGTTCAGTTTAATAATGCTCCAATTAGTTCAAGTAAAGACTATAGCTCGCACGTAACTGATACGATTAATAATGTAAAGAATTCATCAGGAGATATGATGAATAAGGCGAAAAAATTCTTGAATTCTCAAGACGGGCAGGCAGTTAAGCAACAAGCTCAGTCTTGGTGGACCCGGTTTGTTAACTGGATCCGTAGCTGGTTTTAAGTAAAAAATAAGAGGCAGGTGAAAAACAAAATTTTCATCCTGTCTCTTATTCGTTTAATCTAAAGTTACTTCACCAGCAACATCAGTATTGAAGAAGTCTGCAATTTCTTTAACATCCATCCCTTGACCAAGACCCCACATTAATTTAGTGATGGCACTTTCGGAAGTCATATCGCGGGCGCTGATTGCTCCTTCTAGTAGTGCAAGTCGTCCGACCTCGTATTTTGTCAAGTCGCTTCGTTCGTAAAGACACTGACTGGAAGTAATAATTGGAATGCCATTGCGGATTAATTCACCAACCGCAGCGACCATATTTCGCCGAATCGAGGTCATTCCTCCGAGACCATACGCTTCAATCACAATTCCGTGACAGCCATTTTTAGCCATTGCATGGAGCAAGGCAGGATCAAATCCTGGGAAGAGCTTTACCAGTGAAACATGAGTATCGATCTTAGTATTTAATTGACTTTTACCAGGTTGGGGATGCTGGTGATCCCTAATGGAAAAGCCGTCTGAAGTAACTTCTCCTACTGGTGGGACATTCACACTTTCGAAGGCATCGAAGGCGGTTGTCCGTACTTTAACACTCCGACAACCACGCATTACTTTACGATTAAAAGCAATATAGACTCCTGGCTCGCAGTTAGCAGCGGCTGCAAAGGCAAGTCGTAAGTTATCAGGGGCATCACTAAGAATCACATTCATAGGAACTTGGCTTCCAGTTAGCACAACCGGAATATTTATATGTTGAAGCATGAAAGTCAGCATTGAAGCAGTATAAGCCATCGTATCTGTCCCATGTGAAACGACTATCCCATCATATTCATTACGATGGTCATAGATCGTTTCGGCAATAATTTTCCATTCTTCTGGTTGAATATTGGATGAATCTAATTCGAGAATATCACGAACAGTAATGTCATATTCCAGCCGACCAAGCATTTTGATTAATTCTTCACCAGATTCGCCTGGAGCTAGTCCTTCATCAGAGACAACCGAGGCAATAGTTCCACCGGTTGAAAGGAGTAATAATTTTTTCGTCATTTTAGTCACCATGATTCATTTTTTATTAATATTTTAAATAGGGATTTTCAGCGAAACAAGTTAAACGCCTATAATTTAACTTAAATTAGGCCAGTTTTGGCTAATTTCATTAAGTAAGGGCATTAAGGATTTTCTTTGTTTCTTAAGGTAATTAGCATAAAACGTCATTGTCGCAACTTCATCGGTAATCGGGAGTCGGACTCGATCGTCGTTTGACGTACGTTGTTGTGGATTAACTGTTGTTATATTAGTACTAAAGTATGGAAAACTAGAATATTTTGTGATTTCAGTAAGCGCGGCCCATTCTTCTTGATATAAAAATTTAGCATTTGGAATATATTTTTTGATAATTTCTTTCCACGGTCCGATATCGTTCAAAACGACAAAACTTAATCCGGCTAAGTCCTTAAAAGAAACCTGTTGGGAATTAGCAAGGTACATAAATTTATCAAGATTAACATAGAGATTTTCGGTCCCTAAATAACACGATTCAATTTGATCAGTCTGAATCTCTTGGTCGCTGATAATTATTGAATTTTCATTATTTAAAAGTGAAGTGGTGATTTGGTCATGAGTAATAAACTGCTTGTCAATCGAAATTTGTGTAGAAAAAGATGCACTTTTTACGCGAAGCAGAATTAATGGACTCGGAGCAATTGATGCGATTTTAATTACTGATTGTCGAGCAGCATAATTTTGAAGTTGTTGAACAAAATTACGGTTGACGGCGAGAACTTCAGTAGCTTTTTCAGCAGCTAATTTTCCGGTATCAGTGAGGACGATCCGGTTGGGCTGGCGGTCAAATAATTGAATCCCAAGCTCGTCTTCTAATTTTTGCATCCCCCGGGTAACTGTCGGCTGGGTAACGCTAAGTTTTTCAGCGGTTTTAGCAAGTGTTTTTTCACTGGCGAAGGTCACTAATTCTTCAAGCAAGTAATTATCAATCATTAGACCACTCCTTAATAGTATGCGCTAATTGTATACTACCATGTAAAGGTAGTAATTTTCAATTTGTAAATTAGCAATTAATATATAGACAACGATTAATTACAGGAAGGAAGAATTATTTTATGACAAATGTACCAACAGTAAAATTAAATAACGGAGTAGAAATGCCAACTCTTGGATTTGGAGTATTCCAAGTTCCAGACTTAAGTCAAGCTGAACAAGCAGTTACCGATGCTCTTGAAGTCGGCTATCGTTTAATTGATACTGCTGCTTACCAAAATGAAGAAGCAGTTGGCAAGGCAATTAAGAATAGTAGTGTAAACCGTGAAGATGTCTTTGTAACTTCTAAGTTATGGGTGTCTGATTTTAACTATAAGCGGGCTAAATCAGGGATTGACGCTTCACTGCAAAAGCTTGGCCTTGATTACATGGATCTTTACCTTCTTCATCAACCATATGGCGATACAATGGGTGCTTGGCGAGCATTACAAGAAGCACAAAAGGAAGGTAAGATTCGTGCAATCGGTGTATCGAACTTCTACGCTGATCAACTAAAGGATCTTGAATTAACAATGCCTGTTAAGCCAGCGGTCAACCAAATTGAAGTTAACCCTTGGTACCAACAAGACCAAGAAGTTAAGTTTGCGCAAAGTGAAGATATTCGTGTTGAAGCATGGGCACCATTTGCGGAAGGTAGGCATGATATCTTTACTAACGAAGCAATTGCGGAGACTGCTGCTAAATATGGCAAGAGCAATGGTCAAGTAATTCTTCGCTGGCTTTTACAACGGGGCATTACTGTCATTCCAAAGTCAGTCCACAAGAACCGGATGGAAGAAAACATCGATGTCTTTGATTTTGAACTTTCCGATGATGATATGAAAAGAATGGCTAGTCTTAACAAGAACGAAAGTCAATTCTTTGACCACCGTGACCCGGTTACGATTGAACAGATCTTTGGCTCCAGCTTAAAGATGGTTCAAGATGATGAAAAATAATTAATAAGAAATCGAGGCTGAGAGAAAACAAAGTTTTCTCTCAGCCTCGATGGTTTTCACGAACAAATGATTTTACCGTGCAAGGACTTCTTTGATAGCATCAACAAGTGGAGTAACGGGGTGTCCAAGAACTTCTTCTAAATCGTTACTTTCTTTATTAAGATTTCCAGAGTTGATTGGGTCTTGGAATGATGCGAAAAGTTCAGCTGTTGGAGTATCTAAGCCAGCTTTTTCTAATGATTTTACATAATCATCATGGGAAATCTGCTTGATAGTAAAATCATTGCCAGTAGCTTCTTGGAGAGCTTTTCCTAATTCATCATAAGTACGGGTTTTACCAGCAAATTCGTAAACTTCACGAGGATCTTCACTGGTAATAACTTTTGCAGCCCCTTCTGCGTAATCACGTTCAAGTGCCCAACCAGCTTTGTTGTTAGCCCAGTACAATGCATCGCAACTAGCAGCTCCACTTTGAAGGAAACCAATTTCGTTTTCAAGATACCAGTTGTTACGAAGGAATGAGTGATCAATGCCTGCTTCTTTAATTGCATTTTCTGTAAGGCGGTGGTCAGTTGCAAGGGCAGCAGTAGAATTTTGTGCGTCGGGAAAACTAGTATAGGCAACAAATTTAATATTGTTTTCCTTTAATGCATCAACTACATTAGCATGAGCAGTAGCACGATTAACCTTACCACCTGGTTGAGATGAAATAAAGAGAACGCGATCAATTCCATTAAAAGTATTGATCATTGATGACTTATCTTCGTAATCTCCTTGACGAACTTCATTATTAGGAAAGATCTTAGCAGCCTTATCAGTGTTCCGGGCAATAACAATAACATTTTCTGCACCAGCTAACTTGTTTAATTCTTTAACAGCAGCTTGTCCTAAGTTACCAGTAGCGGCAGTTACAGCATATTTCATAATTAACAATCTCCTTTAATTTTAAACTCGTTAATTTTTAATTTACAGGTGCTATAATAACACGTGTTTTTATAAAGTCAACATGTATTTTAGTTTAAATAAATTCCTTTGAAACTATTTAATAAAGATGTTAATCTATACGTGTAAATAATAATACGACAAAGTTAGAGGGAGACTGCGAATAGCTTAATTTCAGAAATAGGTAAATATAGGTTCTTGGTTGTAAAATAAAAGAAATAGTAAACTAAGGAGTGATTGAAGTGCAATTAATTATTACTGATGCTGCTAGCAAGTGGTTCCAACAAAAATTTAACCTCGCTAGTGGAAATGGAGTAAAATTTTATGGTAAAACAATTCAACCACACAATGTTAAACATGGTCCTAAGCAAGGGTATAAACCAGAATCGACGCTCGATGAGGCAACAATCGTCATAAAAAAAGATGGTATTAATTACCATGTTAACTTTGCGGATGCTTGGTTCTTCTCAGGACTAGTTGTTACTGTTGATTATCAGCAAGAGGCAGAAGAGCCAGTTTTTATTTTTCGCCGTGAAGATAATGGTGGAACAGATGTTGATGCTGCAACCGGGGCATCACGAAAGTATGAAGAATATTGGGAATAAAAACTATTGTTAAGCTCATGATTTGATGTTATAACAATAATATCTTAGGTACTTGCAGGCGATACCTAGCACAACATTGCCGTCGACGGAAAGGATATTCGATGAGAATCAATGTTTTGCAACACACGCCAAATGAAGGACCAGGAACAATTCAAGAATGGTCACAGGATCGCGGACATGAGATGTACGTTTATCATCCCTATCAGTTTGGTAATTTGCCGACTGCTGATGAGACTGATATGTTGATTATTCTTGGCGGTCCCATGAGCCCTAATGACGACTTAACGTGGATCAAGCAAGAGCGAGTTTTAATTCAGCGACTATTGGATGCTCATAAGCCAATTTTTGGCGCGTGTTATGGGGCTCAACAGATCGCTAAGACACTCGGTTATGCCGTAAAGAAGGCACCACATAAAGAAGTTGGTTGGGCGCCGGTGTATCTAAAAAGCGATCTTATTTCCGATATTCCCCAAAAATTAACTGCTCTGCATTGGCATGAAGAGATGTTTGAAGTTCCAGCTCAAGCAGACTTATTATTTAGTAGTGACTTAGTTAAAAATCAAGGCTTTGTTATGAACGGTAATGTTATTGGACTTCAGTTCCACTTTGAGCCGACAGCAGATAATGTTCGCGAGATTGCTGTAAATGATGATCAGTATCCATTAGACCATAATGATCTTCACCAAAATGGAAAAGAAATTATTCAGCATGGCGTTCCGGCTGAAAATAAGCGAGTTATGTATCGGTTATTGGATTTTATCGCAAATAGCTAAAGCGCAAAATTATTGTTAATATGAATATATTTCTAAAATAAATAAGCGAGGCTGGTTAAAAACCAACTTCGCTTATTTATTTTTTTAAATTTTCTGGATGACCGTAAGCATAACCTTGACGGAAAGGGATATTTAGTTGATTTACTAATGCAATATGGTTAGCATCTTCAATTTTACCGACAATCATTTCAATGTTAAAAATGGCGCTTCTTCGTTGCCACTGTGCGAGTGTAACATCTATCCAGTGATTTGCTGACTTATTAAAAGAATGAATATTAAATTTTAAATAGTCAATATCTGGCAAATACTGCTGTAACAAATTGTATGTTTTTTAGAAGAATCAACATTTTCAATAGTAACTTTAATTTGAAGTCGTTTGATTTTTCTTAGTATATATAATATTTCTTTACGTTTAAAAATATTGGCACGTCTAATATCATTAGCATCTAATTCAATGACTAGTTGCTTAATATTTGTCGTTCCTAAGACCCAAGTAAAGAAATACTCAGCGCGAAAATCGGTAATTTGGCTGACGGTCATATTTAACGATAAGTTTGCGATATCTTTTAACTGTGGATTGATTTCTTGGATTGTAGAAACAATTTTACTGAGGGGGAAGTCCACAACGTTTCGTGGTAATTGCCATTTATTAGTATGATGATTGTATTCCCGTAATAAAAGTTCATAACCATGAATTTTATTTTGTTTGTCATAAACAGGTTGGCCAAAATACTTATATTTATTTGAAAATTTGTGCTCATTATCAATCCCGTCTTTATTTTTATATCGATAGTGAGCCTCAATACAAAAGCCGCCACAAGTTAGGGTAAAGATAATGAATATCCACCAAAGAAAATTTTCAAAATTTGCCATCATTATCAACTACCTTTCTTTCAGGACTAACCCATTTACCACTTCCATGGCCGGTAACAGTTTTTATCGCTTTATGAAATGTAGTAACGATTGTTAAAGGATTAACGATCCAGGTAAATAAGAGATAAAGTGGCGAAAACATTAAATAGCGTAACTTAGATCCATTAAAATCAAGAATCAATGCCGCCAGTACTTGAAAAAGACCGGCTATTAATTGAAAGTTGACAAAGATCATACTCATAACAATGCCGTGCCAAATCCGTTCGTAGTTACCAATTATTGCAAAATACAACATTGTAATAATGAAAATGATACTTGTTATCCAAAAAAAGAAAGACCAAATAATCGATAAGGTTGTGTCTGTTAGCATGGGGATGACAAACCGATATTGCCACGGATGGCGAAAAACCTTCAGAAAATTAGAAAGCCAAACTTCTGTCCCACCTTGGGCCCATCGCTTACGTTGCCGATATAAATCGTGAAACGTTTCAGGAACATTCATATGGAAAACGATATCTGGAGCAAACTTCGGAGTAGCATTAATAAAGGTATGGTCCCAGGCAATGCTAATATCCTCAGTCGCCCGATCTTGGCGGAAACCACCAACGTTAATAAGAAAATCGCGTCGATACATGGTATTTGCACCGCTGTATGCATACATCGTGTTATTAATGGCAGTTTGACTTCGTTTGATTATGCCAACAATACTGGAAAATTCAACCGTTTGAGATTTACCCCATAATGAGGAACGATTATAAACGTCCATATTAGCAGTAATAGCAGCATAGTTAATCCCGTTAGTACTTGTAAAATATTGCATATACTTTATCAGTGCATCAGTTTCAGGGATAGTATCAGCATCATTGCTCAAAATATATTCACCCTTAGCAAAGAAAAGCCCAATATTAAATGCATGGGCCTTTCCTTGATTTTGTTCGATTCTAATAACTCTGAGACGAGAATGTTTTGCTTGCATTGAGCGAAGAATCTCAGGGGTGCGATCATCGCTTCCGTCATCCATTACCAGCACTTCATAATTATGGTAATTCAATTGGGTTAATAAATACTCTAAAGTGCTTTTTATTACTATTTCTTCGTTATGAGCTGGAATCATAATCGTGACAAAAGGTTCGGTGGTAATTTCAGCTTTTGGTGGTAATTCTTCTTTTTGGCGAAATAGAACATATGATATTGCACCAAAGAACCAGAACATCGCTCCTAAAATAGGATATATACATAAAATTAAATTGATTATTATAAGAGAGATCATCCATGGGGAGTTAGTTTGAAATGCTTCATAGAAAATGTTAGAAACCATCTTTATCATCTCCTATGGGCTTGTTAATAATATCGCGCAGTTTATTCTTGGCTAGATTTTGTTCAGGCTTAACAGCAAAATTGCGCGTATTTATTCGCATCTCAAAATCACCAAACTGCTTAGTCATGAATGATTCAGCTCGTTGGCGTTGTAAATGACTTTTGTTAATGTCGAACATGGGCCATTTTGTAGTTAGTCCACGAGTCCTTTGAGCTTGGATATATCCCATTGTAATGCAGAATACCCCAATCATTCCTAAAGCAAATAGCAAAATGATTACTAAAAAATTAAGTTCACGAAATCCTTGAGCATAATCCCAGAAAAAATGCCCGCGATGACCATTTGTCCGGTAAGCCACATAGGTTGAAGTAGTGATAATAATGGGGATAAGTAAAATGCACCAGCTAAGGAACATAATTAGTGTTTGTCGAATTTTTAAGAGCCAGTGGTGGTGCTCAAAATACATATCATGGTAATTATTTTTCATTATAAAGATAAGATCTGTCATCCTTTCTTAATATTTTTAACGCGTTAGCAGAAATAATTATATCATACGGTTCTTTCAGGAAACGTTTATTAAATGAAGATTGGAAGCGCTACTAGATTAATTCGACTATAAGAAGTATAATTTTAAAGCTATTAATAAAAATAAAATTTGAAAAGGTGAAAATAAGTTGGAGCTTAAACTTTTTTACGCGATACTCTATTTACCAATCATCGTTATTTGTATGATTATCAGTCAAATTTGTTTTGAACGGTATTGGGTTTCGTATAAGAATTCACGGTTAACTAGTTGGGGGCTAGGAGCCGTTATTATAATTACCTACTTTATTCAGGAATTTTGTTTGTTTCAGTTGTCCTTATTTAATATCGGGCAAGTTGTTTTCATGCAAGTTGTTTCTGTCACAATGCTTTTTCGCGATAAAGTATATAAAATATGGTGGGTATTATTAGCTCTAACCCCGTTATTTGTGAATGTCGTGGAATACTTAATGGGGATTTTACCGCTAAAGGACTGGTGGTATTGGATCATTGAATCGATTGTTTTTACGACAATTTGTTTGGTTTTAACGCGGTGGCGCAGCATTTCTAAAAGAATTAGTTATTTTTATGCCATTGCATCGCTAGGAATAGTTGAGTTAGTATCGCTGGGGATTAACCATAGCTTTTCACCTGTAAGTGTTGCCGCAGCCACGTTAGGATTATTCGTTATTGCGATGTTTGAAGAGCAACGTTTTTATAGTGAGAAGAAAAATGAGCAAAAAATAAAACTTCTTGAAAAAGAAAGTGAACGTGACTATTTGACAGGGTTACTTAACTACCGAGCGCTTAGTCAAGAAATTAATCGATTAGCTGATAATAGTGAAATCCATAATATCGTAATCGGGGCATTAGATATTGATCACTTTAAGAAGGTAAATGATACATACGGTCACTTTGCTGGTAATGAAGTGTTAAATTATTTCTCAACAGTTTTTCGCGAACAAATTCATTCCGCATTTCCCAAGCATGGTTATGTATATCGCTTCGGGGGTGAAGAATTCACTATTGTAGTTTCTAACCATTCACTAGAAGAGGTTTATCAATTACTACAGTCAATTGAAAAATTCTTTAATAATAATTCGATTGTTACCAAGGAGGGAATGAAATTAACAATTAGCTTTTCATGCAGTTTAACTGATCATTTGAATGATGAATTACTTGACACGACCCTGAAGCGAGCTGATAAAATGTTATATGGTGTAAAGAACAATGGCCGGGGATGGATTGTTACTGATCAGCATCACCAACGTCCTCGAAAGACTAGTTCAGAACGTAAAATAAATAGCAATTATTAAAAGTTAGGGATAAAAATGTACAATATATTTCAGCCAATCCTTAGTGTTGATCAAGCGATGAATGCTGAAATTGACACTTATGAAATGCTTATTCGAAATAATAATGGCGAATTTCCAGGAATTAATTTCTTGCACAGTCTCACAACACAAGAGGGTAACGATGCATGGATTAAGGCAAGCCGTAAATCATTAAAAAATGCTTTAAACGAGCAACAAAATCGCAAAATATATATTAATTTAGAACCATGTCAAATGAAATTTGAAAGTATTTGGCAATTTTTAGCAGAGATTCGCAAAGCATATCACGATCACGTGGCTATTGAGATTACGGAACGCCGCGAAACGATTCATAGTCTTGATTATTTAGATAGAGAAATCCAACGTCTCAAGGAAATGGGCTTTGAATTGGCGATTGATGATGTGTGTGCGGGTAGTAATAGCTATGCATTCATTAAAAGACAGCTAAAGGTTGTTAGTCGAATCAAATTATCGCTATTACTTTTTAAGGATGAAGATTATGAACTGATGATAAGCTTTGTTAATGCGTGGTTAGCTTTTGCAAAAAAACATCATCTTACCTTTGTTATTGAAGGAATTTCAAATCGGCAATTAGCTAAAAAATTTGCTGGGAATCCAGTTATTTTACAACAAGGATTTTACTGGGGAAAAGGAACAGCTCATTTTAATAGTAAAGAAAAAGTAAATTGAGTTCTAAAAAAAGCATATAAAAAAAGATGAGGCTAAAAATCTAGTCTCATCTTTTTCGTTATTAAGGGTTCAAACGGTTAAGCATCCGTGGGAATGGAATGTTTTCACGAATGTGGTCTTGGAGAGTAATCCAGGCAAGGAATCGTTCAAGTCCCATTCCAAATCCAGAGTGTGGAATTGAACCGTACTTCCGTAAATCGTCGTACCAACCGTAATCTTCTTTACTTAAGCCGTTTTCTTCAAGCTTATTTGTGATGTATTCGTAGTCGTAGGAACGTTCAGAACCACCAATGATTTCACCGTAGCCTTCTGGAGCAAGCAAGTCCGCACAGATAACTTGGCGAGAATCTTCAGGATCTTCAGGCATGTAGAAAGCCTTGATTTCTTTAGGGTAGTTCAAGATAAAGACTGGCTTTTGGAATTGGTCGGCTAAGTAGGTTTCTTCTGGTGAACCAAAGTCCGCACCGTATTCTACATCAAAGCCACTCTTTTGAAGCATTTCAATGGCTTCCTTATAAGTGATCCGTGGATATGGTAATTCAGTGAACGGCTTCAAACTTTCTACACTACGCCCTACCATTTCAAGTTCGCGTGCACAGTGGTCAATTAAGTCTTGAACCAAATAAGCAATGTATTGTTCTTGAATCTTAAGACTTTCATCTTGGTGCATCCAAGCCATTTCTGGTTCGATCATCCAGAATTCCATTAAGTGACGACGAGTCTTTGACTTTTCAGCACGGAAAGTAGGACCCATCGTGTAGACGCGGCCTAATGCCATGGCGCCAGCTTCTGCATATAATTGACCAGATTGTGAAAGGAAAGCAGAACGATCAAAGTAGTCAGTTTCAAATAATTCTGTTGTCCCTTCAGGAGCACTTCCAGTTAGTTCTGGAGCATCAAATTGAGTAAATCCATGCTTTTCGAAGAATTCCATTGTCGCAAGCTTAACACGACTTCGAATCCGCATTAATGCCCACGGCTTACGAGAACGTAACCATAAATGACGGTTATCAAGCAAGAAATCAATTCCGTGTTCCTTGTTACCGATCGGGTAATCTTCACTTTCGCCAACAATGTCAAAGTCTTTGATGTGAATTTCATAACCAAACTTTGAACGCTTGTCTTCAGCGATTTCACCGGTTACCCAAAAACTGGTTTCTTGGTGTAAATCATGCTTAGCAGAATCAAATTTTTCTTCAGAAACATCATTTTTACGGATGATTCCTTGGAAAAATCCAGTTCCGTCACGGAGTTGCAAGAATGCAATCTTACCGCTTGAACGCTTATCAGTTAACCAAACACCAATTTTAACTGTTTCCCCAACATGCTTTGGTGCTTCACTAATTGTAATAGTTTCCACTTTTATACTCTCCCTTAAATTATAGAATTTGAATGTGGTTCTCTTCACACTTCTTAATCATATCTTCTGGCCAAATACTTGCCTGTACTTCTCCAATATGAGCTTTGCCAAGAAGGAGCATACAAAGGCGAGATTGACCAATTCCTCCACCAATTGTATATGGTAATTCGCCATTGAGCAACATTTTATGGAATGGTAATTTTTCACGATCAGTTGCATCGGCTTGTTCAAGTTGGTATTTCATTGATTCTGGACTAACCCGAATTCCCATACTTGAAATTTCGATCCGGCGTTGAAGAGGTTCATACCAGAAAATAATATCACCGTTTAAGCTCCAGTCATCGTAGTCAGGTGCTCGACCATCGTGAGGCTTACCACTGCGTTGCAACTTGTCACCGATCTTCATTACAAAAACAGCACCAAGTTCTTTAGCAATTTTGTCTTCCCGTTCAAGTGGGGTGAGGTCTGGCCACCGATCTTCAAGCTCTTGCGTTGTAACAAAGTGAATCTCATCTGGTAAATGGTAAACAGCTTGAGGGAACTTGTACCAAACTTCGTGTTCCATATGCTTAATCACTTTGAAAATATCACGAACTGTATCCTTTAAGGTTTCTTCTGTTCGTTCATCCTTGCTAATAATCTTTTCCCAGTCCCACTGGTCAACATAAATTGAGTGGAAGTTATCGAGGTCTTCTTCCTTACGAATGGCGTTCATGTTGGTGTAGAGACCTTCATGCATACCAAAACCGTACCGCTTAAGAGCAAGACGTTTCCACTTAGCGAGAGAATGGACAACTTCAACAGTTTCGCTTGGCATATCCTTCATTTCAAACGATACTGGTTGTTCAACACCGTTTAAGTTATCGTTTAATCCAGTACTCTTTTCAACAAACATTGGTGCAGACATCCGTTGAAGGTTTAACTCTTTACCAAATTCGTCTTGGAAAGTTTCACGAATATAACGAATAGCAGCTTCAGTTTCTCTAATTGAAAGACGTGGATCGTAATCCTTTGGAATAGTTAAGTCCATAATAGACACTCCTTAAAATAATAGATTTAGGAATGAATTAAAAAAGCCCTTCGTTCCCCTTATAATCAAGGGACGAAAGGCTTTTTTCCGCGGTGCCACCCAAATTGTCTAGTATAAAACTAGGCCTCCTCAAGAGCACATCATGCTCTGCCGGTGAGGTAACGGTCCGGATCCGGCCAAGCCTACTTTAAGTAAACTTATTTGGGTTGGCAGCACTCGCGAAAGTGTTATTCACTAGTGTAGGGTCGACTGGTTTCTCACTACTACCAATTCACTGAACGAATACAACTAGTTACTCTTCTTTCTCATCGCTTTTTTATTTTATTAATTGTATTTTAACCTAATTCATTTAAAATGCAATACTTTTTTACGTCAATTGCTAGTTTGTAACATTCCAAATTTTGCTAGATTATTCGTCATGACAAGTGCCTCGATCTGTGCTTGCA
>NZ_CANCWY010000026.1:0-19245 GCF_947381695.1 Limosilactobacillus sp. DJ3M12
CTCATATAAAATATATAAGAACTTGAATAGCTCTCAATTATCTTTGTTATTAAGCGAATTGACTTCGCAAATGTTTTACTTCAAATCACATCGTGATTGAAGACCCTACACATTTGATTCGTCGAAACTTTGTTCAGTTTTCAAAGGTCTACCCGTTGACTAATCAAGCAGCCAACCAACAATTTTATTATATCATATATCAGGCTAGCTTGTCAAGAAGAAATTTTAAATTATTTTTGATTTTCTTTTGATCGATAACTCAATCAGCAACTCTATTAATATATCATGTTGTCAAATCGATGTCAACAATTATTTTTAACTTTTTTGTCAAACCATCCCAACAGCGCTTAACTGTTTTGACAACGATAATTACTATACATGGGTTTTTATTCCCCGTCAACTGTTTTTTCTAAAAAAATTAAAAAGTATTCTCAAGGTCATATAAACAGTTAAAAACTTCAATAGCAACTAGGTCAATATCATCAAAGCGAAAACGTTCATAAGGGCGATATCGAACGAAGATAAACTCTTCCCTACTATGGATATAAGTTACATCACATAATGGAATACCAAATTTCTCAAATGTTCGTTTCTGTCGATCTCTTGAATCATCGTTTTGCATCGCAATCAAACGTTTAATAATCACTAATAATTCTGATTCTTTCACAATGATAATCCTCCTTCATACAAATAAAGGATCGTGCCTTCACACAATCCCTTTTTCTATCTTTTTACTTTATCAGGTTTTATAAATACAGCTACAATTCCGGCGAACATTCCGAAGTAATATGTGAGTAGTCGCCATAAGATCATTGCTAAAACCAATTTTGTATTTGAGTGAATAAAACTTGCAAAGAGAACGGAAAAACTATACTCGGCTCCCCCAGCCCCTCCTGGAATTGGAAAAAGTGAAATGATCATAAAAATTAACACGTGCAAGCTGAGCACCATCACAAAATTAATGTGGTCAATTCCAAGCGCAAGCATAATAAAGTATGGGATTGCATAGTAAAAGAATAATTGAAAAATAGTTACTAAGCAAACCTTAAGCAACTTCTTATAATCTTGCTTCATTCGAAGACTCTCTTGGTAAAAAGTATCCACTTTTTCATTTAAGACAACTTTCATGTGTTCATATCGGTTAGCCTTCATAAAAATGGCAGCTGGTTTGATAACGAGGTTCATTAGTTTCTTAGTAAAACTATACCAGTACATCACCATCAGTAATCCGACAATTACCGCTAAATGAATCAAAAAGCCAAATATTACTAATAATGAAAGAGCATGGAGTTTCTCCGCAATAAAATGAAAGCCAATTAACAAGCTGATTAAGAAGTTAACAACAATCATTGCCTGAAATACAACAAACTTCATTAAAAGAACTGAACTTGCTAATCCCCCATCAACACCTGATTGAATCATTGCAACTAATTGCGCTGGTTGTCCTCCTGTTGAGAATGGAGTAATTCCATTAAATAGTTGTTCGATTAATGGTAATCGTAATGCATCCTTCCAGGTAAAACCATCGTGACGATCATTCATAAAAATCTTTACGACAACCGCCTCCAAACCTAAATATAAACAAATACAGCCAAGTGCAACGAGCATCCATCCCCAATTAATGGCAGAAACATCCTGTAACAATAGGTGGATGTTTGAGTTACGTAATGAGTAGCCGAGGATTCCAACTCCAATAATTAGCATTATGCTTAATACTAACCAATTTCGCCTGCTCACTAAGCATCCCCCTTTCGCGCTTGCTCCTGATAAAACTTAGTCCAAACATCTGCTAAGTGTTCTTTTGAGTATTCCTTAGCAGCTCGCTGGGCCTGAGTTTGCCAATGTGCCAGTCGTGCAGGATCATTACGTAATAATGTCAACTTCATTTGCATCTCATTGACATCTTTAGCAGGCTCATAATCCCCTTCAATAATAGAATGATAAAGGTCAAGATCGCGTAACATTACTGGCGTCCCACAGCTAAAAGCTTCCAAGACAGACATTGGAAATAGTTCATTATATGAAGGTAAAAGAAATATGTCGGCAAGATTATTCAGTTCAGCAATTTTATCCCGTGAAACGATTCCCGTAAAATGTAAATTAGCTGGTGGATTATCTACCACCTTTTTTAATTCACTATAGCCATCTGTTAAACGGCCAAAAGAAAATCCGCCAGCCCAAAAAAACTCAACGTCCGGATTTTGGCGAGCAAGACGAATAAAGTCGGGAACCCCTTTTCGTTCTTGAACCTGGCCGCTTCCTAATACCACAAACTTATCGGCAGCAATCTCATATTTTTTTCGGAGAGCAGTTCGCTTAACAGCCGAATATGGATGGAAACGATCATTATCAACAAAGTTAGGAATATAGGTAATCTTTTTTTCAGGAATCCCATATGCTACTAACTGCTTGATAAAAGAGGGATTCACAACTACTAACTGATCCATTCGTTTATAAAAGGCAATAATGTAATGATAAAAAAGCCCGCGAAACGGTTGCGGGATTGTAAGACTTCCTTCTAACGTCTCGGGAAGAAAATGCACATAGCCAATCTTTCGACCCCGCTTTTTTGAAAAAGTTGACAGGTAAAAAAGGGGGTCGATTGTATGATAATGACTGATCTGACTCTTCCCATAACGGTTGATTTCAATTTCAAATTTATCACTGCACTGGTTGCGCAACAAGTTAATTAATTCAAGATAGGCACTTCCTACTCCTTGTCCCGCAACCTTATCTGCAGATGAAAACATTGTTATTTTAATCATCATTAGCTCCTTGGGCGGTGAAAAAGACGATGTGATTTTTCAGCTTGATTAAGTTCATCATGGACAGCCATATCTTTTTGACAATCCTGGTA
This sequence comes from Limosilactobacillus sp. DJ3M12, assembly GCF_947381695.1. Classification (NCBI taxonomy): domain Bacteria; kingdom Bacillati; phylum Bacillota; class Bacilli; order Lactobacillales; family Lactobacillaceae; genus Limosilactobacillus; species Limosilactobacillus sp. DJ3M12. The sequence continues at coordinate 2,858 of NZ_CANCWY010000026.1, forward strand.
GAACTGAACAACCTTTTCAACAAAGACCTCTGCTGAGATCTCATGCAGCTTTTGTTGTCGTCTCACCCTTGATTCTGAGTTTTTTGGTTGGTTAAGGTAAAATAGGACACCATTAACCAAGTCAGCCCGTTTTTGAAAACTAATGCCAATCGCTGGGTCATCAATCAATTGGTCAGTATATTCACTACGCATAACCACAATTGGCAAATCCGAGGCAAGGGCTTCATCATAAGTCAGTCCTTGTGATTCAGAATCGGAGGCTGAAACAAAAACATCTGCCATTTGGTAATAATGGTAAACTTCATCATTTGATATCTCACCAGCGAAACTAACATTGTCATTAAGCTGCATTTCACGAACTTGACGCTCCAGAGTATGTCTTGCGGGACCATCCCCAACAATCAGCAACTGTGCATCAGGCTTGTGAGCAAGAATATCTGGCATTGCTTCTATCAGTGAGTGGATATTCTTTTCATATGCTAAACGACTAAGCGAAAGTAAAACTGGGGTCTCTTCACTGTAGCCTAACTTTACCCTTAAATTAGCTATTTCTTCTGCTGAATCTCGTTTACTATATACCCGTAAATTAATCCCAGTCGGAATAACACGAATTGGTGATTCAACATGATAACTGGTTAAAGTATCCAAAACACGGTCACTTGGAGCAATAATCCCAGAAATATTTTTTAAATAAAGATGAGCAAGCCGGGCAACATCATTCGGCTTAAGAATATGGCCATTCGCAATATAGTGGAGATAATCCTGATACATCGTATGGTAAGTATGGAGACAAGGGATATGCAAATGCTTGGCAACCGTCTTCCCCATAACTCCAAGCGCAAATTCAGTTTGATTATGAACTATATCTAATTGGAACTTTTTAGCAAGCTTGATGGCTCGAAATACGCCACGCACCGCAATTCGACGATCAGAAAACGAAACAAAAGGAATGCTTGCAAAGCGGTATATCCCATTTTCAACATCATCATGTTTAGCCTTAGGATCAGTTGTCGTAAAAATATATACATGATGTCCCTGAGCAATCAATTCATCACGAAGCGTCTTAATCGAAGTCGCCACGCCACTCACCTGAGGGAAATATGTATCTGTAAAAATACCAATATTCAACCTAACTGCTCCTTTTTCATCATAAGTTTTCTAGATAATAATTAGTCATAACTGCTATTATACTAAAGCATTCACTGAACCGCAAAACGGATTTAAGATATTTTAAATCTTCCTCCTAATAGTAACAAGACTCGGGAAGCCTGATTAAGATTTCTTTACAAAATCTTTTAATAATGAGAATAAAAAATAACCCTCTTGACATGGTGAACAATCAAGAAAGTTAATTTCATTTATCAAAGTTTTACCTGCGGAACATACTTTTCCACTAATTCTTGGACCGCCGCGGCAGTTTCAGCATGAATCGCTCGATGAACTAATGGTTGTAATTTGCGCGTATTCAACTGGTTAATTAAAGAGCGAACACGTAAAATCTGACTACTGCTCATTGAAAATTCATCAAGCCCCATTGCCATTAATAGAGGAACCGCATAAGGATTATTAGCCATCTCTCCACACATTCCGACCCACTTGCCTTCAGCATGCGCAGCTTCAATCACTTGCCGCACCATCCGTAAAACTGCTGGGTGAAGTTCTTGATATAGGTATGCTACTTGCTGATTTCCGCGATCAACAGCAAATAGGTACTGAATAAGGTCATTACTGCCAATGCTGAAAAAATCAACATATTTTGCAAAATGTTCAGCCATAACTGCAACTGCTGGAATCTCTAGCATCATGCCAACTTCAATATTTTTAGCAACTTGAATACCTGCTTGCTCAAGCTTTTCTTTTTCATCGTCAAGAATTGCTCGTGCCGCTTGGAACTCTTCAATTGTTGCAATCATCGGAAACATAATGGCTAACCGTCCATAAACGGATGCACGAAGAAGGGCACGCAATTGAGGACGTAATATTTCTGGGCGTGCCAATCCAATCCTAATGGCACGAAAACCTAGGTAAGGATTGTCCTCATGAGGAAGAGCAACCATCCCCAGCTTTTTATCGCCACCAATATCAAGCGTTCGCGCGACTACCCGTTGTCCGTTCATCGCTGAAACAAATCTTTTGTAAGCATTAAATTGTTGCTCTTCTGTTGGCAATTCATCCTTACTCATATAGAGGAATTCCGTTCTTAAAAGGCCAATTCCCTCGGCACCATCCTCTTGAGCATCAATAACGTCAGCAAATGTTCCGACATTAGCTCCCACTTCAAATCGGCGCCCATCAGCACTCACAGTTTGCTTATCTTTTAACGCTCCCCACTTTTGCTGCTCCTGGATAAATTTACCGGCTAACAAACGGTAATGCTCAACCTCTTCCTTCGTTGGATTGACAATCACCTTGCCATGAATTCCATCAACAATCAGTAAGTCGCCATCATGAATGATCGTAGTAGCATCCTTGACACCAACGACAGCGGGCAAAGAAAGGGTTTTACTCATAATTGTAAAGTGAGAAGTGCGTCCACCATTAGTTGTAACAACCCCTGCAACATATCGTTTATCAAATTGAGCGGTATCAGTAGGCGTAATATTATTAGCAACAAAGATCGCGCGGTGGTCTAAAAGTCCTGGGTCTGGTAAAGGAACATTCAATAGGTGACTCAAAACTCGTTTGGTCACATCACGCAAGGCGGTTGCCCGCGCATATAAATACTCATTATCGTTTTTGCGCTCAAAAATACTTAAATAATAATCTTCAACGCGTTTAACAGCCCACTCGGCGGTATCATGATGGCTATTAATACGGTCAATAATCTTCTTTTGTAAAGTCGGATCGTCTAAAATCGCAATTTGGGTATCAATAATCGTCACTGCCCGTTGACCTAACAACTCATGGGCACGCTTAGATAAATGCTGAAGTTCGGCCTTGCTTAACGTAAAAGAATCATGAAGCCGGGCGACCTCATGATTCTCATCAGCTGTATGCTGTTTTTTTATAGATAGATCTGACTCTACTAACAGGTGTGCCGGAGCAATCGTAATACCACTACTAGCGGCAAGTCCGGTTAGTAGTATAGACATTAGTCAGTCAATCCTTCTTTCTTCATAGTTTCCGCAACGGTGTCCAAAGCTTCTTTTTCGTCGTCACCATTAGCAGTAATAGTAACCTTAGCGTTTTGACCAACACCAAGGGACATTACACCCATGATTGACTTCAAGTTTACACTCTTACCTTCGTATGAAAGAGTAATGTCAGATGAAAACTTTGAAGCAGCTTGTACCAAAATAGTAGCTGGACGAGCATGAATACCAGTTTCAGAAGTAATTGTAAATTCACGTTTTTCCATATTAATCAGTCTCCTTCGAGCAGATATAATTAATTTATTATCAGTAGCTTGACCACTGATACACCTCGATAATTACATTTTAGCAATTGTAAGCGTTAAATACAAGGCTACTTCTTGCGATTTATCGCTCTCTTAATTGATAAATAATTTTACCGCCTCGCTGCGCTTCGCCTTCAATTTGCGAACGATATGCATACGAGTGAAAAATCGGTTGAAATTGCTGAAAATTTTCGGGGGTAATTACAAAATGATCAATCTTTTTATTTCGTAAATCATCCAACAATTGTTCAAAATTTTCTTCTGCCATTCAATCACCTCAACATAAAATTCTATCTTCTTATTATACATGAAATTACGATTATACTTCTATTTTAGCATTCATGGCTAAAGAGTGCTAAAATCAAAGTGAGCTATTTTCGGTATTCCTAAGTAACTTAGCTATATAGGAAAGATCGCTCTTTATTTAAGAAAATATTTAAGTTTTATGGCTTGCTTTGCGATAAAAAGTAAGTATAATATTAATCAATGGTCAAGAAAGGTCAAAAAATTCTTGATGAAACTATTTAGGAGGTATTAAATTTAGATGCAATGTCAATACTGTCATCAAAATCCAGCCACGATTCATCTTCAAATGAATTTTAATGGACAACGGATTCAAATAGACCTCTGCCAAAATTGTTATCAAAAATTACAAAATCTACAAACAGATATGATGAATGGAGGTAACGGAATGAATAATTTCGGTTTTGGAAGCCTCGAAGACTTCATGAATGCAATGAACAATATGCAAAGTCAAGCTGCCGGCGCTAATGGTCAAAACATGAACGGCCAAGCTCAACGACAAGGTGGCGGCCGGAACGGAAAAGGAATCCTTGGTCAATATGGGATCAACCTTACTGATCTTGCTCGCCAAGGTAAAATTGACCCAGTCATCGGACGCGACAATGAAATTAAACGAGTAATTGAAATTTTAAACCGTCGAACCAAGAATAACCCAGTCTTGATTGGTGAAGCTGGGGTTGGTAAGACCGCGGTTGTCGAAGGCCTAGCTCAAGCAATCGTTAGCGGTCAAGTTCCTGAAAAGCTTGCTAACAAGGAAATTATCCGACTCGATGTTGTTTCCTTAGTTCAAGGTACTGGAATTCGGGGACAATTTGAAAAGCGGATGCAACAATTAATGGAGGAAGTTCATAAAAATAAGAACATCATCCTCTTTATTGACGAAATCCACGAAATCATGGGTGCGGGAAATGCTGAAGGCGGAATGGACGCTGGAAATGTTCTTAAGCCCGCCCTTGCCCGTGGTGACTTCCAATTAGTTGGTGCCACTACTCTTAATGAATATCGAAAGATCGAAAAAGATGCAGCTCTTGCACGACGGTTCCAACCAGTTGAAGTTGATGAACCATCCGTTGAAGAAACAATCCGCATCTTAAACGGAATCAAAAATCGTTATCAAGATTACCACCATGTTAAATACACAGATGACGCAATTGTAGCAGCTGCTAAACTTTCTGACCGCTACATTCAAGATCGTTACTTACCTGACAAAGCTATCGACTTACTTGATGAAGCGGGATCAAAGAAGAACTTAACGCTTAAAAATGTGGATCCAAACGCAATCGAAAATGAAATCCACACAGCTGAAGCACACAAGCAACAAGCAGCTGATAACCAAGATTATGAAAAAGCAGCTTTCTACCGCGATCAAGTCGCTAAACTTGAAAAGGCAAAGAAAGAAGCTGAAGAAAACCATACTGAAGATTCTGCAACTGTTACCGTTAAGGATATGCAGAGAATCGTTGAAGAACGGACAAATATTCCAGTTGGTGACCTGCAAAAGCAAGAAGAAAATCAACTTCGCGACCTTGATAAGAAGCTTGATGAACACGTTATTGGTCAAACCCAAGCAGTGGATAAGGTTGCCCGTGCCATTCGTCGTAACCGGATCGGTTTGAACAAGTCTGGTCGGCCAATTGGTAGTTTCCTCTTTGTTGGTCCTACGGGGGTTGGTAAGACTGAAACGGCTAAGCAACTTGCCCTCCAATTGTTTGGTTCTAAGGATGCCATGATTCGGTTTGATATGTCTGAATACATGGACAAGACCTCTACTTCTAAATTAATCGGGGCTGCTCCTGGTTATGTTGGTTACGAAGAAGCTGGTCAGTTGACTGAACAAGTACGGCGGCACCCTTATAGCTTGATCTTACTTGATGAAGTTGAAAAGGCGCACCCAGATGTTATGCACATGTTCTTACAAATTCTGGATGATGGTCGTTTAACTGATTCTCAAGGACGCACTGTTAGCTTCAAGGATACAATCATTATCATGACATCTAATGCCGGAACTGGTGATTCAGAAGCAAGTGTTGGTTTCGGTGCTGAGTCTAATGGTAGTACTCATTCCATCATTGACAAGTTGACAAACTACTTCAAGCCAGAATTCTTAAACCGGTTTGATGACATCGTTCAATTCAATGCTCTCTCCAAGGATGACTTGATGAAGATCGTTAACTTAATGATTGATGATGTTAATAACATGCTTGCTGATAAGAACTTGCACATCGAAGTCACTAACAACGTTGAAGAAAAATTAGTTGACATGGGCTTTGATCCAAAGATGGGTGCTCGTCCTCTTCGTCGGGTAATCCAAGAACAAATCGAAGACCGGATTGCTGATTACGTTCTTGATCACAGTGACGCTCATAATTTAGTTGCTAAACTTGATGATAATGGTGACATTGTTGTCGAAGAAACTGAAGAAGTACCAACAATTGCTAAAAAATAACTGAGTATAAAAAACGAGGCTGAATTTTTCAACCTCGTTTTTTTATTACACTCAATTTACTTCCAAACGACGGCGGACTTCCAATACCGGAAGAGCAACCATCGGGACAATAATAATTGCCAATATCAATTCTGCGAGCCCATTAGTCGCCATGACCGTTTCTAAAGCAATTAATAAATGATTAACATTTACCCCATAAGTTTGCGCAACTGCTGGAGTACGATAAAATAGATAAATAAAGCCTAATACCAAGCCAGTATTAGTAAGGGTTCCTACTATTGCAGCACTTACCGCGGCGATATATTTTGCTTTGACCAAACGACACATAAGAATAAAAGTATATCCTGCTAAGATCCCAATCATAATGCGCGGGACAACGGAAACAAGCGGGTTAACAAAAACTAAGGGAGCCAGCGGACTACTTGGTGCCACAAATGTCCGCACCCAAGTTAGGAGCCCCCAAATACCACCAATAATTGCGCCATCAACGGGACCCAACACAATTGCCGCAATAATGACTGTTACATGAAGGGTCGTAATACTAAGCGGCCCCAGCGGAATATTGCCAAAAAATGGAAAAAAATCTTGTAAGAGAATAATTGCGATAAAGATTGCTAATGTCGTATTGTGCCTAATTTGTTGGTGCCGTGTTTTTGCCATTTTTCTTCTCCTAAATAAATTTGAATAGGCTTATTGTAATAAAAAAATCACCTATTCGCAATTCTCAAGAGAAATATGGTCGTTCCTTATCGTGTCAGCTACTAAAAAGCGCTATAATAATAGAGAATTAAGGTTACGGAGTGTTAATAATGATTGACAAGTTTAAAACAGGAAATCCTATCTGGGTTTACTATAATGATATCGATTCAGGAGCAAACCTTACCGTCCCGCAATTATTACGCGGATTCATCGGTCAAGAATACCAAATTGAACAAAAGCAATTTCCTAATTACCGATATGTAAAAACTGAAGGTGAAACTAAGGGAACATTTGATATGCGGCAACGAATTGTACACCTTTTTTATCGGAAACAAAATTGGGGAGAGGTTCAATCGATTGAAATGTATCTCCACCTCGATGCCCCTACACAGGCATTTGACACAGCTGGTGGAATGCCAGTCGGTGCCCCCCTTCCTGCTGATATTACAGTTAAGTCTTTTCACCGGGTTGCAACTAAGAATGGTCAGTTTTGGTATGAAATCGGCGCTGATCAATGGATTAAATACGATCAAATGCACGTTGTTGACAATCCATTCAATCAGGATATCCGGAAAGAAAAATCAAAACTCATTAATAATTTAACGGTAATTCCCTTGAAGAATGTGCAGGCCAAAGTCGATTATCTCCATAATAAGTCAATCAATGTTTATGATGCGCCTTATGGAAATAAAGTGGCAGAGATTCCAAACGGCGAAACAATTACCCTAATTGGAAAATTAAACGATAATGATGAGATTACCTGGTACCAAGTGGGCCGCAAGAAATATATTACTAGCAACTACATTCAAATTGAATATCCGGAAGATGATGAATAAAAAAAGCGAGAGGTTGAGAAAAAGCAAAAGTTTTTTTCTCAACCTCTCCTATTTTTACAAACAATAGCAAAATAACATGGAACTAGCTTCGCATCACCACAAGGCTCAAGGCTAATTCTCACTTACTTTTATTAATCCCGCCGTAATTGAATTTTATTATTAAAGAAACGCGCTAAAGCATAAACAATAATTAAGTAAATAACTAAGCTTACCCAACCAGTAACGTTTGAGATTATGATTGATTTAAAGATACCACTAGCAGAAAGTGCAGGAATTAAGCCAACCAGTGAATAAGCTAACATCATCAATAAAACTAGGCACGCCATTGGAAGCCCAATTCCTACAATCCATTTCCAACGACGATTTAATAGGGCAAAACCATTACCAATTGCCATCATCGTTAAAGAAAAACCAAAGTACCATAAAAGACTATGCCAAGCAGAAACAAGATCAAACGGTGTATTCATTAAGCCCATCAGTTGGGCGATAAACCAAACTACTAATGTCATCAGGAAAAGAGATAAAATCCGCCCTTGCCATAGTGTTTTACGAGAAATACCGTTTTGAATTGCCCATTTAAAGTCAGTATAAGGAGTTACAAGGAAAATCGCCATTAAAAGCACGCTTAAGATTGATGAAGCAATACCTGGAAGGGCTTGGAGACTAACCAAGAAAGATTCAAGGTTGTGTGAAATAATTAATCCAAATAGGTAAGTTATCAATGCTATTCCCAGCCCCCAACCTAAGGCAATTTCTGTAGCGTGCCCCGCTTGTTGAAACATGGTTGAAATAACGAGGTTTCTCTTTTGATTTTTCATTAGTATTCTCCCCCATCCGTTAAGTAAATGAATAAATGCTGCAAATCATAATGACCAATCTTAACTTGATCAGGAATCACACGCTGTTCATCTAAGCGATCAAGTAAGTAGGCAGTCTTAATATTACCCATCATCTCCGTTTTAAGAATTTTTAAGCCTGCAGTATACTCATCAACCATTTTTTCCGGACCACTAATTGCATAAGCCTTGGCTAATAAACTTTCTGTATCTTCATTAATAATGATGTGGTATTGACCCATGATTAGAACATGTTCGACTAATTGTTGAATTTCTTCAATTAAGTGGGTTGATAAGACAAAAGTTCGTGGTCGTTCTTGATAAGTCTTAACTAATTCTTTATAGAAGCTATCACGGTGATTAGCATCTAAACCTAAAATCGGTTCATCTAATAAAACGTAATCGGCATTGACTGCTAAAGCAACGATCAGCTTGGAAGCTGTCCGTTGCCCAGTCGATAAGTTAGTAATTTTCATTCGGTCATTCAAGCCAAAAACCTTTAGGAGACGGTTTGCTAGATCATAGTCAAAATTATTATAAGCGGCATCGGCCAAGTCAAAGGTTTGACTTATCTTCATGTGACGCGGATAAAGATTAACTTCACTCATCAAAAAGATCTTGCTGAGGAGGTCATCATTGTTATTAACGTCTTCATTACCAATTTTTACTTCCCCGCTCGTTGGAAAAATCCGGTTGCTCATAATATTAAGAAGAGTCGTCTTCCCAGCCCCATTCCGGCCAAGGAGACCATAAATTTTAGCGGGTTCTAGGGTAAATGAAATATTATCCAATACTGTTTGGCGTCGGTACTTTTTGACAATATTTTTAACTATTAATTGATCCATCATTCTCACCTCGTTCGATTAAGTCTAATAAATGCTGCTTGGTAATCCCGAGCTTACCTGCTTCAACTAGCAAACTCTTTACATAGTCGTTATAAAAACTTTCTTTACGTTGTTCCATAATTTTTAGTTGTGCACCTTTTTTTACAAACATCCCTAGTCCACGTCGCTTTTCTAAGAGGTCTTTATTAACCAAAATATTCATCCCCTTAAGAACTGTCGCAGGATTGATATGCAATTGCTGAGAAAGCTGGGTCGTTGACGGTACCTGCGAACCTTCATCAAAGCCCCCAGAGAAAATCATCTCTTCAAGCTGGTCAGCAATTTGCTGATAGAGCGGCGTCGAATCATTAAAGTCGAAATTCATAAGTGCACCTCCTTTTCGTTTAACACTTAATTACTTATGTAACTAAGTGTATATGTAAGAGAGAGATTTGGCAAGAGGGTAAAAGAAAAACTTCCTGCTCGGCTGAGGAGGAAGTTTTTTGAAAGGATTTTTAATTAATAATTCTTAACTTCTTTAGTTTGGACCAACAGTCCTTTTTCATTAAAGTAATAGTCATAATTCCCTAAAATATGGTTTCCAACAAGGGCAGCCCCATCTTCTCCAAAGTAATAATTATCGCCTGTGCCTTTTGTACGATACCATTGATTAGTATAACGAGCACCATCACTTCCAAAGTAATACGTATGACCCCAGTTGTGATAGAACTTATTATCCCAACGAGCACCATCGCTACCGAAATAATATGTGCGACCCCAGTTATTATAGAACTGATTAACAAATAATTGACCATTATTATCGAAATAGTAAACTTTACCATCATAATCAGTTATGAATTGGTTTTTTAGGTTATCTATAACACCATCTTGATTGAAATGGTAATTTACTCCATTAATTTGGCGAGTTTGATTAGTCACTAAGGCACCATCACCACCAAAATAATATGCACGGCCCCACTTTACCATGAATGTATTATCCCAGCGGGCACCATCATTTCCGAAGTAATACGTGCGACCCCAGTTATTATAGAATTTATTATCCCAACGAGCGCCATCACTTCCAAAGTAATACGTGCGACCCCAGTTATTATAGAATTTGTTATCCCAACGAGCGCCATCACTTCCAAAGTAATACGTGCGACCCCAGTTGTTGTAGAACTTATTATCCCAACGAGCACCATCACTTCCAAAGTAATACGTGCGGCCCCAGTTGTTGTAGAACTTATTATCCCAACGAATGCCATCTGTTCCTAGATAATACATTTTACCATTTAATTCTAAGAAACCAGTTTGCTTTTCACCGTTTACATAATAAAAAGTTTTACCATTTTCTGTTTTCCAGCCGTTAAGTAGCTTATTTTTTAATTCCTGTAAATGCTTTTGAGCATTAGTTAACTTATTCTCGGCTGCTTGTTTACTCTTCAATGCGTTTTCCTGAACCTGTTGAGCTTCTTTCAACGCATTTTGACTCTTTGAAAGTAGGGCTTGTTTAGCACTTAAGGTGTCCTTCAATAAACTTTGGTTTTTTTGAGCATCTTTAAGTTTTGATTCTAATTCTTTAATAGCATGACCATCAGCAATATTTTGATTGTTAGTCAGTTCTTGTTTTGCTAAAGTTAGTTCTTTATTAGCAGTGTCAACTAATGCTTGTTTTGACTTAATATTTTTATCTGCTTCCTCTAATGCATTTTTTGCTTCTGACTGATTCTTCTTAGCGTCTGTTAATTTTGCATTTGCAACATTTGTAGCTTTGCTTACCTCCGTTAATATTGATAAATAACTAGCCTTTGTTGATTCGTTAGCAGAAATTTCTCCTTTTAATGATGAGGTATCATTTGATGGAATCGAGTATTCTGTCTGGTTAAATTTACTATAGCTATTAATATCATTATCATTAATCATTGCAAGAGCAATAGTTTGATCCATTCCAGTAACACCAAGATATGTATAATCTCCTAAGAGAGTTTGCGCACCTTGTGGATTTGTAAGAGCATTTAAGATCATATTGTAAGTATCACGTTTAAGATCATTAAATGTTACATCACTAAATTCATAAGATGTAACAGACCGAGTGTAATTACCAATTGTTACAGAGGTAGTACTAGTATTCACAATATCTCTATTTAAATCTCCAGTAATCTTAAGGTATTCTTGAAAATTAAATAATCCATTATTGGAAGCTGCTTTGCTTACTGATCCGCTAATATTGTAATGATCATAATACTCATGCTTAATATAGTTATTAGCAATTTCTGAACTAAAATCAACTGATCCCTTTGTTACTTTTAACGGTTGTAAATTATTAGCTTTTCTAATCGGATTAATCAAACTTGCTGCAAAAGTTGCTAAGGAAATCCAATCGCCTTGACTTAAATTGTTTAAATCATGGTAGTCTTTTAGCCGATCAAAAGAAGAATTATGAAACTTATTTTTATTAAGTGCCTCTACCTCTTCATTTGTGATAGTCGAATTTTTATATAAGTTTTCTAAGTAATTCTCCGGTATTTCAATTCGATTAGTATTATTAATTTGGTCATTCAAATTGTCGATCTTACCTTGTACATCATCGACCTTTTTCTGAATTTCGTCTTGCTTGTTCTTTTGTTGATTAACATCATTTTGAGCTCGTGAAACACTAGTATTAGCACTATCAACATCGGCCTGACGTTTTGAATATTCTTGCTTAGCCGTTTCCAATTCATTATTAGCTGATTTTACTGCATCATTTTTGTTAGCAATATTCTCTTTATCATTATCTAATTTACCTTTAGCAGTATTTTGAGCTGTTTTCGCCTCATCCAACTTATTTTGTACATCAACTACAACTGAATTACTTTTATTGACATCATTTTGTGCCTCTGTTACTTCATTTTGTGCTTTATCAACTACTTGCTGGCTTGCTTTTACTTTCTGGTCAGCATCATTAGCAATAGTTGTTGCATCGTTAACGTCTTTTTGTAAATTATCAATATTACTTTGTGCTTGGGTTATTTGTGTTGTAGTTTGATCACCTGCATCCGCTTTTGCATCATTACCTGAAACAGCTATAGTCCCTAATACTAAGGCAAGAGTAGTCAATCCCATTACACACCACTTCTTACCGGCTTTAAACATCTTAAAATGTGTTTTTTTCATGAATAAATCCCCTTAAACTATATTTATTGCAGTACGCTATAACAGTTTACCATACTCAACATTTTAAAAGATAGCGCTTTTTTAAAGATTATGAATTTTATATAATGCAAAAAAGCGACCTAGCATAATAACTAAGTCGCTATACTTTATCCATGATTTCTGATAACTGTTTGTGGATCCAACCATTCACCATGGCCTGTTGCTTGACTAGGATCATTCCAACTTGGAACAAAGGAATTCTTTAAATCGATGCCATAGTTTGGACTAGTATTAATTCCTAAGTGAAGATGATCAAGGTCACGATAACCAATTACTTGACCGGCATAAACGATATCGTTTGGTTTAACAGTGATCTTATCACGGTTACTAAATGCTTCCTGGTAAACATATAAGTATTTTCCGTCCCAAACAGTTGTAAACCACCATAGAACTTTACCATCATCATCTTTTACCGTATTTACATCTAATACTCGCCCACCATGAACTGCATGAACTTCTGAACCTGGATGGTCTTGAGTCCCAAAGTCTAGGCCATCATGGAAGCCATTCTTACGAATATTGCTGGTATAACCAAATTTCTGTCCCTGATAGTGCCAACCTTCACCAGACCGTGGAAATGGCCAACTCCAACCGTCATTTTGCGGAAGTGCACGAGCAATCCCATCAGTACCAAAATCATAACAATGGCCGTCAACCCATTGAATACCAGTATACATTTGACCATAAAGCTGATCATTGTAAACCCATAAGTCATCTGGGTCACGTTGAACATCATAACCGTCTGAGAAATAGTAGCGATTACCATTAATAGTTCGCCAACCAGTAGCTACTTTCTTAGTTGCAGGATCATCATAATAAACTTTTCCCCAGCTAGTAGCTACTCCATTTGCATCAAAGACATAGGTATTTCCATCGATACCTAAAAACTTAGATTCTGCTCGTGAGCCATCATTGGTAAAGTAAAATTTTTGGCCTTTACCATTGGTCATCCACTGATTATCCCAACGTGCACCGTCACTACCGAAATAATAGGTCCGACCCCAATTAGTATAGAATTGGTTGGTATAACGCGCACCATCGGCTCCAAAGTAGTAGGTGTGGCCCCAGTTATTATAGAATTGGTTCTTATACTGCTTACCATCTTTTCCAAAGTAGTAAAGCTTCCCGTTTTGGTTCAAGAAATAATCGCGTTGCATCCGTCCTTGATCATCAAAAAGATATGTTGCATCGCCAATGGTGGCAACTTGTGAAGTTGCCCGTACTCCATCGCCAAAAAAGTAGTAACTATTGCCCCAACGATTCATCCATTGATTATCCCAACGTGCACCGTCTTGCCCGAAGTAGTATACATTACCCCATGCATTCATAAACTTATCATCCCAACGCGCCCCGTCAGCTCCAAAATAATAAGTCCGACCCCAATTGGTATAGAATTGGTTGGTATAACGCGCACCATCAGCTCCAAAGTAGTAGGTGTGGCCCCAGTTATTATAGAATTGGTTCTTATACTGCTTACCATCTTTTCCAAAGTAGTAAAGCTTCCCGTTTTGGTTCAAGAAATAATCGCGTTGCATCCGTCCTTGATCATCAAAAAGATATGTTGCATCGCCAATGGTGGCAACTTGTGAAGTTGCCCGTACTCCATCGCCAAAAAAGTAGTAACTATTGCCCCAACGATTCATCCATTGATTATCCCAACGTGCACCGTCTTGCCCGAAGTAGTATACATTACCCCATGCATTCATAAACTTATCATCCCAACGCGCCCCGTCAGCTCCAAAATAATAAGTCCGACCCCAATTGGTATAGAATTGGTTGGTATAACGCGCACCATCAGCTCCAAAGTAGTAGGTGTGGCCCCAGTTATTATAGAATTGGTTCTTATATTCTTTACCATCATTGCCATAATAATAAACTTTATTATCGACTGTTTTAAAGCTATTTGGTTGCCCAGTTTCAGTAATGTTTTGTTCTGAAGTATCGGTACTTTGTGCAGCTGGAGTAACAGGAACTGCTCCCTTATTATCATTACCAATTGTGCTATTACTAGTACTTTCAGTATTGTCGATGACATTTTCATTACTAGTATTAGTAACTGATTGTTGAACTTCAACATTACTATTATCTAATGTAGAATCTGCTTGAACAGATCCTACGCCTAAAATCGTCCCCGCAAGAACAACTGCTACAGTACACCAAAGTTTACCACTTTTATATAACTTAAAATGTTTCTTTAATTCCAAGATTATTTTCTCCCTGATTGATAATTATTTAACTACAACTGCAAAACGTTTAATATTATATGAATTTTCAAAATTACTTGCTGAAACCCAGTATGATCCTCCAGCAGGATCTTCAACGTGATAATAACCTGGACGATAACCATCAAGAGTCATCACATGACTATTATTAACACCTACTCCCCAGAAATAATTACCATATTGAGGGGCAGCCCAATGCATCGTGACATAGACAACAACCGGGTTACCATTAAGTAATTGACTTTGTAAGTCGGTAGGAGAAGACCCTGAAATATTCTGAACATTACCGAACCGTGAACCCCATTTTGCTAAAGGTTCGGGATAAATTGATTGAAAGATTCCATAGGTTACTCGTTGATATCCGCCACCGAATCCTTCATTAGGATTACCATTTGGTGAAATTGGCATCGTTTTAATAAATGATCGAATGTTGTAGTTGTTGGCATATCCCTTATTATAAAGCGCTTCTAACAAGGCTGTCGCTTCACACGCCATATCACCAACTTGATATTGATTAATGTAAGGCGCATTTAATAAAGTACCATTAATTATTCCACTATTTGGATCAACGTAATAGTTCTGATGTCCAAGAATAAAATCCTGCTTTTGTAGGGCACCGTCATCACCAAAGTAATAGGTATGACCCCAGTTGTTGTAAAAGCGGTTATCCCAACGAGCGCCATCACTACCGAAATAATAAGTGCGACCCCAGTTGTTGTAAAAGCGATTATCCCAGCGAGCACCATCACTACCGAAATAATAAGTACGACCCCAGTTGTTGTAAAAGCGGTTATCCCAACGAGCGCCATCACTACCGAAATAATAAGTACGACCCCAGTTGTTGTAAAAGCGGTTATCCCAACGAGCGCCATCACTACCGAAATAATAAGTACGACCCCAATTATTATAGAAACCATTATCTAAGCGACTTCCATCTGCTTGAAAGTAATAGGTTCGGCCCCAGTTGTTATAAAACTGATCTTTATATTCTTTTCCATCAGCACCAAAATAATATGTCTTACCATTTCTTTGTTGAAAGTAATCTGTTTGCATTATTCCTTGTGCGTCAAATGAATACACATCATTATTAATTTGAGCTAATTGATTAGTATAACGGGCACCATCCGCTCCAAAGTAATAACTATGACCCCAATTTGTATACCATTGATTCTTAGAAAGGATCCCGTTATTGTCATAATAATATGTTTTATTGTTGATAGTATTGAATGTATTTGGTTTTCCAGTCTCAGATATCCCATCTACATTATTACTTTGAGATTGTGGTATTACTGGAACTTGAATTTTTTCTTTGTCACTAGTATTTTGATCCGTAAGAGTTTGATTACTATCTGAAGATATATTCTGCGTTATTTCAACATTATTTAAATTTTGATTTTCTGTTGTACTATCAGCTTTTGCGAAAGTAGGCGTTACCATTAATAGACCTAGAGCAATTGCAGCATAACACCATTTCTTTCCACTTTTGTATAGCTTAAAATGTTTTCTTATTTCCAAAATAATCCATCCCAACTGTTAACTTTAATTAAACATTAACGTCAATTGCTAGTTTGTAACATTCCAAATTTTGCTAGATTATTCGTCATGACAAGTGCCTCGATCTGTGCTTGCA
>NZ_CANCWY010000027.1:0-16432 GCF_947381695.1 Limosilactobacillus sp. DJ3M12
GATTGTACGGTAACACCATTAAAGACCTTGATGGGTTTTTCTGTCCACTTAAATGTTCAACTTAAATTTTACAATCTGCCATTTATTTTTTTAAATACCGTTGATCAAAGTAGAATTTGATTTTTTTATAATCAGAATACTTCTGACTATCGAAATGATTAATTTCTGTTGAGATAAGCTGTTCAAGGTACTCTTGCATTGTGCAACCGTTAATCATTGCTAGTGCATGTATTGAGTCTTTTAGATCCCTCGTTGCTGGGATCGATGAATTAAAATCAAGCGGATTTACTTCATTAAAAAAATTACTGTCATTAAAGTCCATTGGTTGGACTCCTTTCTATATTAGTATTTTGGCAGGTCTGCCTGATGAAGTTCTAAAAAAATTTTTCCGTTTAAAAATTTTTTTAGAACATAATTGGTTGGCCATTAGCTCCTTTCTATTTTTAGAATTACGTAGAAAGCAACATTATCTTAGCGATTATTCTAAGATAGTGTTGCTTTTTACTGTCACGATTAAGTACACCCTAAAGTTACAGACAGAGTTATACTTATAACAATAATTAATATGTCACAATTAAGTGTAACAAAAAGGGTGATAATTATGGCGTTGGTTTTCTACGCACGTGTCTCAAGTAAAGGTCAAAATCTGGATAGACAATTGGCGCGAGCTAATGAAGTTAAAGCAGATAAGATCTTTACGGACAAACAAAGCGGGAAAGATCTTAATCGACCAGGTCTAGAGCGAATGTTCGAATATATACGTGAAGGTGATATTGTTGAAGTCGTTAGTCTTGATCGTCTAAGTCGTGATTACAATGATATTCAGCACTTAGTTCAACGATTAAAGGATAAGAAGGTTAAACTGATTGTTGACGACCTACCGCAGACCAATACTGGTAATCCATTAATTGATCAGTTCATGCTAGATATGATGGTTAACCTCATGGGTTTTGTTGCTCAAAATGAGCGAGAAAAGATTAGGGACCGACAGCGTCAAGGTATCGTTCAGGCTAAACGAAGAGGGGCTTATAAAGGCAGACCTGTAAAATATGCGGCTCAGAGCAAAAATAGAGAAGGAAGATTGGTGTATGAGAAGGTTCGCGATGCAATAACCTCTGGAAATTATAAAAGTAAGGCTCAATTGGCTCGTGAAGTTGGGCTTTCACGTCAGCAACTGTATCGAATTATCAATTCGATTAATAAGGAAGAATATTAAAGAGAGGTCTTAATTAATGATAAAATAATATAGTCGTTCGTCACCCTTGTCATGCAGAGAGGGGGTGAGAGCCATGCACACATTAATCGACAACATATCTCAACTTGTCAATGCACTTATTATCGTGTGGTTTACGTGGTGGCTAAACAACCGTAAACATTGATATTAGTGTAATCGAACGACCCTAGCCACGCAAAAAGCCTTCAGCAACTTAGGACCTTGCTGAAGGCTTTTGTGTTTGTCATGTGCCATGCACTCGACAACATATCTCTATTCATATTATATCATGTACCCAACAATTTACCACTTATAGACCTATTCCAAAGCAACTATATTCTTTAGTCTTCATTCTCAACTTCAAATTTTGGAATTTGATTGATAAGATCAATTGTTTTGAGTGATACATTAATAATTCGTAGCAATAGATTGAAGATGTATTTTGGATCGTCGCTATAATTATTAGGATCGTCAGTGATTCCCGATTTTTTATCAGTTTTGACACGATATTGGTCCATGATCCACTCAATTGCTGATTTTCCATTTACAATGTATTGATAAGCTTTGTCAGGTATTCCTGATATTGTAATTGAATCGTTATAGATGATAGTCGACCTATTATTCTCCAATTTACCATCTGAATTCCGTTTCTTAGCAAATTTCATCTTGGACACCTTATAATCAGGCTTTTCATTATATTTAATGTCAACATCATTATAGACAGGGAACTGCTCGTAATTAAGATGTAGATCTATTAATTGTTTTCCAATCGTTACATACTGTTTAACATTTTTTACTATTGGAATCCTAGCTAAATCTTTATATAAATCATTAGCATATTTTTTTTGGTATTCTTTTGAGTTCAGTAATCCATAAACATAAGCAAATACATCATTCTTACTTAAACCAATCTTCTTAGCAAATGAATCAGTAATATTATTACTATCACTCTGAATAAGTTCTTCCGAATTTAATTCATTGTTGTAACGCATGAAACCTTGACCATTCATGGAAAGCTGATAGTTTGGCTTTTCATTTATTGCCAAAGCTGAGAATGGACGATTAATACCTTTTCCAGTAGTGTAAATTGCTTCGTTTTTAGTTCCCCATTTAGAATAATATTGTCCAGGACGTTCAACAATGTTTCTATCATACATCATCCATTTTTTGGTAAATGGTCGGTACATTTCCAATTGTAAGTAGCTAGCGTTAAATACTAACTTTTTTCCAAGTTTAAACTGTTTATCCAGATTTACGCTCCACTTAATCTTTTTTGCATCTCTCATTGAAGACTTTTTGCCTTGCCCACCGTTTTTTATAACTTCAGCATTGTAATTATCAATAAGCCTTTTAGAGTTGAACAATACTTGATCTTTAGAAAATCCTGAAACCCAAATATCTCTTGCAGTGTTAATGCCGACAGCACTAGATAAGAATGGAGAATCACTATCGCCAACAATTGATGGATACTTTTGGTAATGAGGATCACGTTGATTTAGCCAATCATTGTTTGAATCTGGAATAATCTTTTTCCATTCAATATCTTTAATACTTTGGTAATCGCTAATGATACTAAGCTTCTGTTTACGAGATAGGTAATCACCAATTTCGTGATAGAAAAGTTCATGTTTGTTTGAACTATCTTTTACTAGGATACTAATGGCAATTGGAGTTCGAGTTCCTTGTCCAAATACATTATCTTTCTCTTTCCTTCGTTGTTCACCTTGTGTTCTAGCATTACCACGTAAATTGAAAATATATAGGTGGTTAAATTCTTTATATAAAGCTGCTCGTAAACCATCAGTGCTATTACTATCTAAGTAACTACCATTAGTCACAAAGCCAATTACGCCTTGATTACCAAGGCGATCGCTAGCCCAACGAAAAGCCTTAATATAGCTGTCATAGGAACCTTTGCTTAAGTTAGATTTACTATTTTTAACATAAGTATTTTCAATATTCTTCTCTAACAAAGGATAATGGAGATTTGCATTATCATCATTCGTATCTTTTTGTCCTACTGAATAAGGAGGATTAGAAATAATTACGGTAATCGGTTGTTCTTGTTGTCTCTTTAACCGTTCATTATTCTGTCCTAATAGTTCATCCATAAAGGAGTTTTGCCGTTCTGTGCTCTCAAAGGTATCTGTTAAAACTATACCTTCGAAGGGTTGGTAACCTTTGTCAGGTCCATTCACTTCGTCAAAAACAGCTTCAATGTTAATAGCGGCAATGTAATAGCTAAGTAAGACAATTTCATTAGCGTGTAATTCATGAAGATATTTGCGTAGAATACCGTCAAACGTAACTTTACCTTCGTCCATTTGTTGCTTTAAGAATTCAAGTATTCTTGTAATGAAGGTTCCTGTTCCTGTAAAAGGATCTAGAATATGAACATCTTTATTAACTAAGCCTTTACCGAAATATTTCTTTAATGCGTCATCAACAGAGTGAATAATAAAATCAACTACTTCAACGGGTGTGAAGACAATACCTAATTGTTCAGTTGTATCCTTGAACCCAGTACTAAAGAACTTATCGTACAATGTTACGATTAGTTTCTGCTTTCCTGCAGCATTATCGATACCTGATGCTCGTAATTTAATTGATTCATAGAACGGCTTGAGCTTTTCCTGCTCCTTTTCAAAGCCAAAAACCTTAAAGGCTGAAATGACGTCATTTAGTGATTTAGAAACAACATTATTTTTTACAAAACTGTACTCACCAAAAAGTGCATCAAAGATAGGCTCAGTAATGAGATGTTGAGCCAACATTTCAATCGCATCTTCCTGAGTAATTGTGTTGTTGATGTTGTGGTGAAGGCTATTGAGAAATTTATCAAAGGCCAGTTTAGCTCCTTGGTTACTTTCGATAAGGTCACCAATTCGACGAATATACATGTGTGCAATATCAGACACATCTTTTGACCAATCTTCAAGATAACGACGATCACCAACTTTTTGTACTACTTTACCGTAAAAGGCGTCACGCATCTTTTCAAAACCAAGTGGAAGAGTCATCTGACCATCTTGTTTTTGTTCGGCTTCTATACCATCAGCTTCTGTGACATCTTCATCAGGACTAGAATCAACACCAATAAAATTAATCCGTCCATCTTTTTTCTTGTTCAAATCTAGCTTATTAACTTCTGCATCAAATCGTTCATCAGTGGACCGTAAAGCATTAAGTACTTGCCAAACTTGCTTGTACTTCTTATCGTTATCTAACGCATCGCGAGGATCTACTCCATCTGCAACAACGATTGGCAGAATGATATAACCATATTCTTTTCCCTCTGCACGACGCATGATACGTCCTACAGCTTGCACGATGTCAACTTGAGATTTTTTGGGGCTAAAGAAAATGATTGCATCAAGGTTTGGTACATCAATACCTTCCGTCAAGAAGCGAACATTGGATAATACACGAGCATGATTATCTTCAACACCATCATCAGCTAGCCAGTCAATTTGTTCTTCCTTTTGAAGGGCGTTTAAGCCACCGTCTACGTGGTGAACGTCTACCTGAAAACTGTCAGTTGATTGAGCATCAAGATACTCATTCACAACCGTCTCAAACTCTTCTGAAATAGCTTTGGAGTGTTTAATTGTGTCTGTAAATGCTATGGCACGTTTCATCGGTGCACCAGTAATTTCACCAGTGATTCCATCACGTTTTACCATCGCATTCCAGACACCAATAATCTTACCAATATCATCAACTTTCAATTGATTGTCAGCTGCCATAACACGTTGCATGTCTTTATTGATATATGATTCGTTAACAGCAAGTACAGTAACTTTGTAGTCGGTTAAATATCCTTGAGCTACAGCATCGCCAAATCCAAGACGGAAAATTTCTTTTCCATAGCGTTCTTCATCATCCATTGATGAAACAACAATACTGTTTTCTTCTGCCTTTCTCTTAGCATTGGCATCGTAGATTTTAGGTGTTGCTGTTTGATAAAGCCGTAATTTACCCTTTACATTCTTATTCGAATGGACTTCTGTAAAGGCGCTGTCTTCACCTAATTTTGTTGCACCAGTGGTTCTGTGTGCTTCGTCGGCAATGATTAGGTCAAATTCTGGAATACCTTGTTCTTGTGCCTTGTGGATGACATCGATCGACTGATATGTACTAAATACCACAGTCATTTCATTTCCTGTGTCAATTTGATTGACATAGTTAAAGTTATTTACTAATTCATCGACATTAGTAGTTGGCTCAAAACCAACGTCTTTGGCACCTAATGTGTCATCGTCTTTGCCCTTCTTCTTATTAGCCTTATTATCCGACACAACAGAAAATGATGTCATATGTATATCATCTGAAACATCGTTATTCCAGTTGAATAGTGTTTGTGTCAGCAATTGAATACTTGGCACAAGGTATAATACATAGAATTGATGTTTCTTCTGATCTTTCATCAAAGCTTCAGCAATCTTTAAGCTGGTAAATGTCTTACCAGTACCAGGTGCCATGATTAGCTTTCCGCGATCATGGTTCTTAAAGTAGGTTATCGAGTTGTTAATTGCTGTTTTTTGGTAGTTACGAAGTTTCTTTTGTACTTTTTGCGACAAATTATTTTCTTTTGCAAATGAGAATTTTTTCCAATCAACATCTGCATGGCGCAACTGAGAAAGCCCAATTCTTGTAAATGGTTTTGTATTGTTTTCTAGTGCTGCTTCAGCATTTCTGTTCCATTCATCTGTTGAAGACACTAACATACCAGCAGCATAGTAATCTTTACCTGCCTCAGCAACGAAGGAATTGATGGTATCTTTACCTACTTTACCTTTATAGTACTTTGCTTGAACGGCAGTTAAATTACCTGCGTAGTCTTTTGCTACGATGTCGACTCCTGTGTCTCGTTTTGAAATATGGTATTCAGCTGGGACTTCGCTTAACATCCAAACGTCAGAGAACTTTTGTTTATAAGTTGGTTCGTTCTTAAGATAAGCTACCACCATCTTTTCAAAGGCTGTACCTCTATCTCGCTGGTTATCAAGATTGTTATCTATTTGGTTTACTAAATCATCAAATGTTGCCATTCCTTTTACTCCAATCCAATTATTACTATTTATTATATCAAGTAGTAGAACCTAGTCATTTTGTTTCATCGAATGTTTCATATTTTTCATTTAGACTTTTGTTAAAAATTGAAAGGATATGAAACATATGTCAATGTATGCTTACGTGGCTGGGACTACTAATGATGACATTAACGATAAGGGGTCAGTAGCGTGTCAGATCGATTTTCTGAAACAAACAAATGTGGATTATGATGCTTACTATGTTGACACATTTACTGGCGTGTCTCGAGCTCGGTTCCAACTGCAAAAATTGTTAATGATTGTGAAACCTGGAGATATGATCGATGTCATGGATGTTTCAAACATGATGTCGAATATACGTGAATTATCTTGCTTACTTTATTATCTAGAAGATCTGCAGATTACTATTTATAGTGACGAAGTAGAATTAGATGTGGGGAGTATCCGTGATCAATACACAATCGCGATGATGTGTCGCGCTGAAAAACTAACGATGATGCAACGTGATTTTAATCGTAAAAAAACGTGTCAACTAAAACGTCAGATTGCTTCAATTCGAAGCAAAGAGAATAAACGAGAGACTACACAACAAGATTATCAGATATATAATATGCTAATGAATAGCGACTATAAGACAGTTCAAAAAGCAACAGGATTGTCCAGGTCAACACTTTACCGTCTTAAAAAACGAATTCAAAAACAATAATCAAAAAACAGGTACTACTAAATTTGCATTTTAGTAGTACCTGTTTCTTTTGTATATAGATAGTTGTAGATCTATTTGATATATTTCTTATATTTATCATCGTTTAAACCAATTCTTATTAAATCATCGAATACATCAATCATTTTACGTTCTTCTTCGAATGCGATCAATTTAACGGTTTTATAAGTGCTAGTCCTAATCTGGGCTGTTTTAGATCCTTCTTTCTTTAGCCTGTAAGGACTGGAATCAGTTGATTTCATTGCTTTAGCAGCATCTTTTTCTACATCATCTAAGAAGTCGTTAGCCATTATTTATCTTCTCCAATCCTGTATAAAACTTCCTTAAAAAATAATGTATACATTTCATGTGTTCGTTGATCATGAACATCGTTAGTTTTATGTGTCAAGCCTTCATTTGACCAACGCTTAACTCTTTCTCGATGGTAAATTGAGTTGGCAAAAATAGCATCACCAAAAGTTTTTCTAGCCTCTTTTGCTATTGAAGTATCAGAGTTAGCGCGTTTAGAAACTAGATAAAGAACGATTCCTAATAATTTAAAATTAGCATTATAATCATTTCGAAGTTGTGATAAGTATTTTGCTGTTCTTAAAACGCCTTCGTAACTCGAGCTTTGCGTTTGTAAAACAAGAATAATGTAATCACTGGCGAGTACAGCGTTATTAACTAAAGTGCTGAGGGTAGGAGGTACATCTAAAATGATGTAGTCATAATCGTTTTGTAATGGCTCAAGAAAATGCTTTAATACTAGATTACGATCACGTTGAGGTAATTTTTCAAGAGTTTGGTTCCACAGAGACATATCCCAGTCACCTGGAATTAAATCTAGATTATCGTCTAAATGACATATACTAGGGCGTAGCGATTCTTTTTGTAGTGAATTAAACAAGGAACGTGTAGGAGTAATTGCTCCATAACTATTTTCAAAAAATAATGTAGCTGAAGCCTGTGCATCGAGATCTACTAAAAGTACCTTCTTACCAGCGCGAGAAAAGTGATCTGCTGCCAATACTGAGATTGTGGTTTTACCT
This sequence comes from Limosilactobacillus sp. DJ3M12, assembly GCF_947381695.1. Lineage (NCBI taxonomy): Bacteria > Bacillati > Bacillota > Bacilli > Lactobacillales > Lactobacillaceae > Limosilactobacillus > Limosilactobacillus sp. DJ3M12. The sequence continues at coordinate 8,023 of NZ_CANCWY010000027.1, forward strand.
ACACCGCCTTTAAAATTATAAAATAATAATGTAGACATGGATTGCCTCCTTTGATCGAAATATATAACATAACCTCTTATCTATATATTATTCTTAGGAGTATTTTTTATCAACACAAATTATAAATCTCAAATCATAAATCTTTTATCACTTAAAATAAATCACAAATCACTAATCTTTTGTGATTTTATTTTGTTTCATTTAGCTATTTACTTTGGACTTGATAAAGAGTAATTTAAAGAAGTAGGTAATGAGTTTCTCATGCTTATGTTAAATCTAAATAAATGAAACAAAAGAAAAAGCCTCACCTAGAATTGCAGTTCTAAATGAGGCTACCGATTAACTAAAGCAACTAGTCATCGGGATTGTCAATTTCTTACTATTATTTATTGTAAGAAAGATAGGCACAAATTTCAAGATATTGAAATTTGTCAATTTTAATTAAGTTGAATTCCATAAAAAGTAACTAGCTGCAATTGGTTAGTTGCTTTTTCTTTATCAGAAGCGTACTGATATTAATTTGTGATTGGGTTGCACCCTGCTGGTTACACTCTCGAATAGCACGTGGGATTGAGACGTACAATCCTGTAGTTAACAAAAGGGTATGCTAAACCCTAGGACTTACAATCCTTAAAGAAGTGGCTGGATGTCCAGAAAATGCGACGGACAACCCTACTATTAAGCGATTTTCTCGAGTTTTCGCGATGCTCTGTTTAAAATTAAGTAAAACAGTTGAACAAATCAAACTCTAATAATGGTAGGGGCAAGGGCTGGATGCGCTTAATCTGTCTGAGTTGCTATTATCAATGAGTCTAGTAATGATGATTAGTGGATTGATTGATGATAAGCGACTAGTGTTACGATGTTGCATCATTGCATTTTTGCCACAGATAGGCGAAGTGTAATGATGATGCTACGCAGCTACTTTGTGGGGGTTAAGGTGGAGTAGGCTCTTTTTAATCTGGTCTGCTATACTATTTGTATATACAAATGATGGAGGGGAATAATTATGAATAAGACTGAAGTAGTACTGTTTCGTTGTGATCATCAATTTAAAAATCGATTAGATGAATTAGTTGCTGAGTCTGGTAAAACAAAATCAGAATTTATCAGAGAGTGTATTAAAAATGGTGATGAAATTGTGTTTAAGCAAAAACTAGCTCAAATTAATATCAAACCGGCTAATAAAAATGATATGGATGGTGCATTCAGTAATTTGACTCACGCGTTGCAAAAAGTGATAAGAGTGGATGATCTCCCTAAGGAATTGGTTGTTAGGTTAGAAGATTTAATTTTGGATTTTCAGTCAATCAGGTCAAAAGAAGCCAAGAAATAACTTTTGTATATACAAAAGAACGTTGATATATAGCTGTTTTCATGTATATACAAAAAGGCGGCTATATTTGAAGCTGTAGTGTGTAATTACATGTATTTCAAAAAAGATTAATGTATTATTGCCACTTTTTTGTATATACACTTAGTTGCCTTTATACCAGCGTTTATTTGTATATACATTTTAAGAAATTAGATTTAATTGTGAGATGATCGATACCTAGTCGTTGTATAAAGAATGTTTTGAAGTTTTCTTTCTATTCAATATTAAGTTAACAAAACTCTTTAAAAAGACACTTATTAAGTTAATTTGTAACTTACAATTGTAGTGATAATTGCTTATAATTAACAAAGGTAATTAATAATAAAGATAATAAAAAACTAACCAAATAATTTAATCCTTCCACAATGATTATTTGAAAGGGTGTTTTTTATTATGCACAAATCCAAACGTACTAGATCTAGGGAAATATCTAAGAAACGTAAAGCCGCAATCAAAAAGGGTGATTTAGTAAAAGTAACAAGGTATGGTAAATATACTGAAGTTATGTTTGCTAAATACAAACCGCCTAAGGGTAAAGTTAATATTAGACGTGAACATGGTTCTTTAATCAACAGTAAGACTCACGAGATTATTAACGTCGATCACGCTACAAGTCGCAGTGATTTATTAACGAGTCTTAAACGTTCATTGAAGACCCTAAGTCATTTAATAGCATGTAATTTTAAAGGCGGGAAAGATGAAAAGTTCATTACATTAACGTATTCTGTACCATATCAACTTGATCCTCATGGTGCAAAAAAAGATTGGCAACGATTGTATCAGAATTTTCGTAATAATTATCCGAAGGCGAAGTATGTTGCAATATTTGAGCCTCAGGGGACACTTTATCCAAATGAGGATCAAAAAATGGTGCCAAATTGGCACATTCATATTTTGATTAAAGGAATAAGAGAAGACATTTCACCTAAGCTTAAAAAATGGTGGCGATCACGTGGTCTTTTTAAAGTCAAACCAATCTCTGAGATTAAAACGAATAATTTAGGTATTTATTTTACTAGCTATTCAAAAAATTTAAATCCAGCTTTTATTGATAAGGTGGCTCGTAAAGTGATTCAAGAAAAAGATACTAGCATCTTAGTTGACGATGATAAGGATGTTGCGAAGGGAGCTCGTTTACTTTTTTATCCGCCACGTTTTCGGATTTATGTTACTTCTCAAAATTTGAGACAGCCACAAATTAGTTATGTGCGCTTCGATGAGTTGGATACTTCTCAACTGGGGGAATTAGTATCAGAGTCTACAATCGATATTAAAGATACTCAGACTGGCAAGATTATGAATTCATATGGCTACCTTAACTTTCGCCAAAAATAATATACGAATTGAAAATAGATTATTATATTATGGCAGATTGTAAAAGCTACTAACACGAAAAGGGAAATAATTAAATATGGCTTAATTAAAATTGAATTAAATAAAAATGTTGACTTTCTAATTTTAGGGTGTTAATCTTTTTGATAATCAATTTAACAAAAAGATGTTGATCAAGAAAGATTAGTAATACTTACTTAAGAGAGCCAATGTTTGGTGTAAATTGGTGGACAGTATTATAAAAATCTATCACTTGTGAGTCGTATATCGAAACTTAAGTAGAATATACTGGTAGGCGCCCATTATTGTGTCAGCTAATTGTTGCTTTGCAACTGTTGGTGAAGGTAGTTATTTCACTACGAAAAAAGGTGGTACCACGTGAAAACGTCCTTTTCAATCTCAGCTTTGGGGTTGGTAAGGCTTTTTTTATTTAAAATTTAAAGGTGGTGGTGTAAATGTCAGATAGCGACATTATTAATATTAAAGAAAGTATACTAAGAAACTCTATTAATCATAGAAAGGTGTTTCCTTTTTTGATTAATATTTAATTCATTGTTTAATTTATGACGTTATATAACGTCTTATTTAATAAAAATTGGAGGACTTACCTATGAAAAAGCTTAAAGCACACCGTCTATTTTATGTATTAACTCTTCTAGGAACACTTTTGCTTCTTTTAACCGGATGTGGAAAGTCAAATAAATCATCACTTCAACAAATTAAAGAGCGGGGTACTCTTAGAGTGGGAATGCTCTCTGCTAATCCACCATACGAATCACAGATTCAAAAAAATGGCAAAACGCAAATGCAGGGCGCTGATGTTCTACTAGTAAAGAAAATTGCCAAAAACTTAGGTGTTAAATATGAATTAAAGACAATGGATTTAGATGGACTTTTGCCTGCTTTACAAGCTAAGAAAGTTGATATGTTAGTTACATCAATGGCTCCAACGCCAGAAAGACAAAAAGCGGCTAAGTTTACTGACACGTATTACAAGAGTACCAATGTCTTGGTTGTTCCAAAAGCTAATCTAGCTCAATACAAAAATGCCAATAATTTCAAGCATGCTACCATTGCTGTAGTTAACAATTCATCTCAACAACCAATGATTCATAAGGTATTCCCTAAAGCTACCACTAAGGATCTATCAAAGGTTACCGATTTAGCTTTAGCAGTAAATAATGGAAAAGCTGATGCCTTCTGTATTGACAAACCGACTGCAATTATCCTTCTGAAGAAGAATCCAGAATTAACTATGACTTCATGGCGACACAACGATGGATCAAAAGGTGGTGCTATTGCTCTTCCTAAGGGGACTTCGGATGACCTTGTAAATCGCTTGAATGAAGTAATTCACCAAAACAAGGCACAATATAGCAAGTGGGTTGATCAATATGCACAGAAAGGAACCAACTAACAAAGATTAGAAGGAGTGATTTTATGTTTTCAAATTACTCATTTATTACAGAATATTGGCCATTATTTATACATGGTCTTGTAACGACAATTGAACTTGCAGTTATCTCAATTGTCTTGGGTCTACTATTAGGTATTACCTTGGCTGTGATGAAAATGTCAAAGGCAAACTTACTAAGCTTAATAGCAAAAACGTACATTGGCTTCATTCGTAATACTCCTTTATTGGTTCAAATATATATCGTTTATATTGGCCTTCCACAATTACTGGGATTCTCCGTAAATGACTTTGTAACAGGTATAGTGGCGCTAACCTTGTATTCAGGTGCTTATATTGCGGAAATTATTCGATCTGGTATCCAATCTTTACCGGTAGGGCAAACAGAGGCAGCAGAAAGCCTTGGTATTCCATCATATCGTATTTTATTGGATATCATCTTACCACAAGCATTCAAAAATATTCTTCCAGCACTGGGAAATCAACTTATCGGTAATGTTAAAGATTCATCATTGGTATCAGTATTAGGTATCACCGATGTTATGTTTGCCGCCCAAACAGTTCGTGGTTCAACAGCCTTAGGATTGGAACCCATGATTATTGCTTCTGCTCTTTACCTGGTAATTTGTCTGATTCTGAATCAGATTCTTGCTTTGTTTGAAAGGAGGATGCGTCACGATGCTTGAATTACGTCACGTCACAAAAAAGTTTGGAAATAACACTGTCTTACATGACATTAATCTTAAAGTCCATAATGGAGAGGTTGTAGTGATCATTGGTCCTTCTGGATCAGGGAAAAGTACGTTGATTAGACATATGAATCTCTTGGAACAGCCAACTAGCGGTAAAGTACTTTTCCAGGATAAAATTATTTCAGGGAGTATTTCTAAAAAAGCCCAACAAAGGGTCCACGAAAATATTGGAATGGTCTTTCAACATTTTGACTTATTTCCTCATTTTACTGTTAGACAAAATATTTCGTATGCTCCAAGAGTGGTAAAGCATTTATCAAAATCTCAGACTGATCGACAATCGACGGAATTACTAAAGGAAATGGATTTAGAAAATAAGGCTGATGCCTATCCTGATCAACTTAGTGGTGGACAACAGCAAAGAATTGCAATTCTTCGATCTTTAGCAATGAACCCTAAGGTAATGCTTTTTGATGAACCGACATCTGCTTTAGATCCTGAAATGGTAGAAGAAGTTCTGAAATCGATGAAAAAGCTAGCTAAGAGTGGCATGACCATGGTTGTTGTTACACACGAAATGGGATTTGCACAGGAAGTTGGCAGTCGCGTAGTTTTTGTAGATAGAGGTCACATTTTGGAACAAGGCACACCAGATGAGATTTTTCATCATGCAAAGCACGAACGAACAAAGAACTTTATTTCTAAAATTCTATATACCTAGAATAGAGAGTGTATCTAATTATGTTAGAAAAAAATATTAAGACACCATTATATGAGCAAATTGAGATTGAATTAAAGCGCTTAATCAATGATGATAAATATAAACAAGGTGCTTTAATTGCTTCTGAATCAGAACTTGGCAGAGAGTTTGGAGCTAGTCGAATCACTATTAGACGGGCTATTAGTGATTTGGTTGATCAGGGTTATCTGGTTAAAAAGCAGGGAAAAGGAACTTTTGTCCAAGCAAATATGGTTGAACGTAATTTATTACATCTAGGAAGCTATTCAAATTTTATGAAAAACAGTAGTAAGCATCCTTCTGTACAAATAGTTAAGCTACAAGAAATAGCAAGTACAGATAAAATAGCAGAATTACTAAATATTTTCCCTGGAGAACCAGTTATAAATTTGAAGCGACTAGTTAAGTTTAATAAGGAAGTAAGTGGCTTAGAAAGTGCTTACTATTCTTCAAATAAATTCCCAAAATTAAGAGAAAAAATCACCCCAGATATTTCAATGGCTAACCTATTATCTACTCAATATGGATATAAGGAACAGGGTAGTAATCAGCTATTGAGCTATGTACCAGCTACTAGTGAGTTAGCTCAATATATGAATAAGGTTCCGGGAGAACCTCTATTCAAATTACGTCGTCAAGTAATGGATAAGGAAGTTATTTATGTGACTTTTAACTATTATGACGCATCTACTACCAACTTTGCCATTACATCTGGAAATCAAAGAAAGGAATGATTCTATGAGGGTCTTGGCCATTGGCGATAATGTAATGGACATTTATCTCGATAGTAAGAGAATGTTTCCTGGTGGCAATGCGGTTAACTTCAGTGTTATGGCTACTCGAATACCAGAAATTACTAGTGGGTATCTTGGCAATTTTGGCAGTGATAATTTGGCTGGATTAATGAAAAGTACATTAAAAACATTTAATGTCAACATTGATCATTGTAGAAATTTGAAAGGTGAATCCGGATATTCGCTGGTTAAAGTTGTTAATGGCGATAGAAGATTTCTAGCTAGCAATAGAGGCGGCGTTCTGAATCAAGGAATTAAGATTTCAGATGACAAGGACTATATTAATGCAATGGATTTAATTCATTTAAGTGTTAATGGTAATGGAAAAGAAATAATTAATTACATTAGTAAACCTAAAATTGTCTATGACTATTCCGATTTCTCTAATGAGAATGAAATAACTTTGACTATTGATAATGTAGATCTTGCTTGTTTCTCAGTGGGGAATGTAAGTAAAGATAGAGTAGTTGAACGAGCAAGGCAGCTTCAAAGAATGGGAAATTATCATACTATTCTACTATTTACTATGGGAAAACAAGGGGCAATGGTTTTTGCAAGAAACCGTTGCTATTACCAGCCGGCTCAACTGACTAATCATATCAAAGACACCATGGGTGCTGGAGATTCTTTTATTACTTACTTTAGTACAGGCTTGCTAAGAGAAAATTGGGATATAAGCTCTATTCCTAATATTTTGAAATCAGCTAGTTTATTTAGTGCTAAGCAATTAAAAATAGATGGATCACTAGGAGTAAGTTTTAATATCCCTGGTTTGCAACTAAAAGAATTATGTAAGGAGAGGTAATTATGGAAAAAGAAACAACTCGTCAAGAAGTACAAGAATTAGTAAAAAAAATTGTTGATACTAAAGATGTTAAGTCTTTAGTGTTTATGGGATGTGGAGCATCTTATTCAGAATTATTTGGCGCATATTATTATGCATTACAAAACTCAAAGGAACTTGGTAGTTATTTGCTTGAAGCAAACGAATTTAATTATGATGTTCCTAATTATTTTGGAGAAAATACAGTAGCTGTCATAGCGTCCCTAAGTGGTACAACTAAAGAAACTTTAAAAGCAGTACATAATGCTAAGGAAAAAGGCGCAACAGTTCTAGCATTGACCTTTGCTCCTGATTCACCACTAACTAAAGAGTCCGACTATGTTTTACAGCATAAGTTTTTTGAAAGTTATGCCACAAAGTCTTCTAAACAGAAGGTAGCTCTAACCTTTGCGGTTGAATTATTGCATGCATTAGGTGAAAGTAATAATTATAATGAAATGGTACAAGGATTATCAGTAGTTGATGAGGTTGCCAATGATGCAGCTGCTAGTGTGGATAATGATGCACAAAAATTTGCAGAAAGATATAAGGACGAAGACAAGGTATTTACATTATCATCAGGTTCTAATAGAGGAGTAGGGTATTCAACTGCTAACTTTATCTTTATGGAAATGCAATGGATTACAGGAGTTAATCTTGATAGTGCAGAACTATTTCATGGGCCTTTTGAATTAGCAGTGGAAGAAGCACCATTCCTACTATTTATGTCAGATGGAAGAACACGTCATCTAGACTCTCGAGCACTAGAATTCTTGCAACGTTTTGGCACTAAGTATACGGTTATTGATGCTAAAGACTATTGGCTCGATAGTAAAATGGATGCTTCAGTTGTTGATTACTTTGATCCACTGGTGCTTACCTCAGTAATGAGAAAGTTTGCAGAGTATCTGGGAAAAGCTCGAAAACATCCATTATCAAAGCGTCGCTATATGTGGAAACTAGAAAATTATTAAAGTAAAAGAAGTACCACATAATAGTTAGAAAATAATCTAACTATTATGTGGTACTTTGCTAAGTTACAAAAGAGGAGATGAATTAATCTACTTAGTCAAAAAGAGAAATGGGAAAATTGAATAAATATTTTTTCTAAGTGGCAGATTGCAAGAAATAACTTGAACGAATTTAATGACGTAAATTAAGCAGGAAGATCTCGATTGGTGTATGCCAATTAAGACATTTAAGTGGCCGTGAATTCAGATACCAATTGATTTGAACCAGTT
>NZ_CANCWY010000028.1:0-16086 GCF_947381695.1 Limosilactobacillus sp. DJ3M12
AAAACGTCTTTACCCGGACGGTGACGGTTGACAAGGTCACGGGGAAAGTGACGAGCACGACGGCGTGGACGCCAACGGATCACACCTTTGGGGCAGAAACGACGCCAGTAGTTAAAGGCTACACGGCTGACAAAGCCACTGCCGGGGCTCAGACGGCCACACCGGACGAACTGAACGTAACGGATACGGTAACGTACCGGCCAAACGGGAAGATCGTGCCGGTGGACCCAGACGGTCACGAGCTACCGGGGGTTGATCAATCAAGTTACCCAACGGATCCAAAGGATCCAACCAAGGTAACGCCGGATCAACCAGCGCCAAATGTACCAGGTTACGTGCCGAGTGAAGAGACAGTCACGCCAAAAGATCCAACGCAGGATACAAAAGTGACCTACGTGAAGAAGGATGCCAACTTTACGGTGCGGTACCTGGATCAAGACAATGGCAACGAACCGATCACGAGCAACAAGGTCGACGGGAAGTACGGCGACAAGGTAACGTACAGTACGGCCGACGAACTGAAAACGTTGAGTGACCAAGGTTACGTCCTGGTTGAAGATCGTTACACCAAGCAAGTTGGTGGTGAACTAGGCGATGGCAACAACGGCAAGACCTACGATGTGATCGTCAAGCATGGAACACAAACAGTCACGCCAGAGGACCCACAAGAACCTGGGACGCCAATCAACCAGAACGACCCCGATGGGCCAAAGTGGCCAACGGAAGTTGGCGACGTCCAACGGACACTAACCCAAACGGTGCATTATCAAGGGGCAGGGGTTGAAACGCCAGCTGATAAAGTTCAGTCAGTAACGTTTGCAAGAAAAATGGTAGTTGATAAAGTTACGGGAGAAGTACGGGCAGATTCGTGGTCGCCGGAAGTATTTGTTTTTAGCAGTGAATCCACACCAAAGATCGCGGGTTATCGTGCGGATCGTGAAGAAGCAGGGGGCAAAATAGTTACGCCACTGGCGCTGAGCTACCGCGAAGTAGTTAGCTACACACCAATGGCAGCCAATACTTCAATAACTCCTAAAGATCCAGCAAATAGGGTGGTTCCGACAGTTCAACCATTAAAGCCGGAAGCACCAGTAGATTCGGCGAATGATAATCCACTGACGTCGGAACTGATTACTCCAGGGGTGTTGAGTACGGATAGCAAAGAAGGTCCAACACGATTCGGAAAGGCTAACGCAGCCACCCCGAAGGAGAACGGTGACACAAAGCAGGTAAAGCCACACCAATTGCCGCAAACGGGGGCAAAGTCAGCAGTCCTGCTTAACTTATTAGGAACATTAACGTTATTAGGCGGTTGGTTCAATCGCCCACGTCGTGAAAATAAACGTTAGTTAAATCATGCTACCAGGCAGATTGAGAGTAAAAGTGCTAGAAACTACGTTGGTGAAAGCGTTGCTTCCTAGCGCTTTTTGTTGTTGCTGTTTAAATTATCGTTTTACTAGTTGCCAGGTTTGGTTGTCATTGGATAAATACGGACGAACGTTTTTAATGGTCCTTGGTTGTGTAACCGATATGCAAGGTTAAAAAGTATCCTTATCGTTAATTTTAATGACGATAAGTCTATTTTTTATATTTTGGCCAGGACAAAAATCGGTTGGTGTCGTATGATAAATAAACCTCTTTTCGGTTAGTTGCCGAAAAGTCAAGCGTAGCAAGGGGTTTAACTAACGGTCGATCAATTTGGCCATGCAAGGACGAAATTGTTCGTTAGATTTAATTTTTATATGAAACAAAAATCATATAATACAAAAATTAAGGAAAAATTTCCGACTTATTATTTTTTTAGTTTAACGGCCGTTGTTTAAGGGTGAAGCGTTTTCGCATCAAGAATGGTTGTCACCTGACAATGCCGATTATTGTTGATTTGACAACCATTGGCGCGTTTAATCACCAGAAAATTAAAAAATCATGAGGTGAAAAAACATCTTATCACCTTTAAATTCATGAAAGGCGCTTTCATGTCACGTGAAAACCGAAAAATATTCTTTTTTGCATAATAATCAGTCTGAAAATGAAATATTCATGAGTAAACTCGAACCGTAAAATTGATAATTCTATTGTGACTACATTTCCGGATGGTCATCAGGAGACGAGATTCACTCCACCACCGGCTTACTTAACTCCTGAACTAGTCCAAGACTTATGCACGGCTTACAATAATGCAATTACCAATAATTCTTTTCCTCCTTTAATATTAGCAGCTGCCTTTATGCTTGATTTTGTTTCTATTCACCCATTTAGAGATGGAAATGGACGGATGTCACGGCTATTAATGTTGTTAGAATTACATCAATTGGGTTTTGAAGTCGGAAAATATATTAGTTTAGAGCGCTTGATTGAAAAAACAAAAGCTGAATATTATCGAACTTTATTAGAAAGTTCAGGAACTGCTTGGAGTAATAATGATAATCATTATGGCCCCTATGTTGATTACTTTTTGAGCATCGTTCTTCAAGCATATCGTGAACTAAATACACGTATTGATTTCACTAATGATACTGAAAAAGATCCAGAATCATTAGTGCTTACTAAGTTACGTAATAGTTTAAAACCTTTATCAAGGCGTGAACTGATGAACTTAATTCCACAGTATGGTGAGAGTACTATTAAGCACGTATTAGCAGAATTACGAAAGAAGAACATAATAAAACTGGTTGGTAGAGGGAGAGCAAGTCGATATACAGTTAATGACTAATCGGTGCAATTTAAAAGTTATCGGTGCAAAATTGGCCGGTTTTGCACCGATAAAATGATTATTGCACTGAAAAATGCACACAACTAGACACACAAAGTCAAAAATAATTGGCTTAATCGTTGATATCTCAATGGTTGGAGCAATTTAACCTCCAAGCTTCTAGTCAGCACTAGATAAGGTCTAATAGCCTGTTATAACGGCATTTTCAGTCGTTATAACAGGCTATTTTACGTTAAAAAACGTTATCGACTTCTCACTTTTTTCTCACGTGAGCGTTTCCCGTGTTGTTTTGATCCACGGAAGATCGCTGTAGTTCAACGTTACCAAGCACTTAGACGATTTTGACGTGTGAAAATTTGAGAAATAGAGGACGAGAAGGTAAATATAGTTACTAATTAGTCGTATTGATAGTACACTTGTATTGTTCAATAACATTTGATAAGGAGCATAATCATCGATTTAAGATCAAGTGTTAGTCATAGCCGAGACTATGTTACTAAATTTTTTGGTTTTCAACGAGTTAAAAAGATATCTTAGTTTCCATCTGCTTTATTCTTAATATTGGCACTATTGGAATCAATACATGGTTTGAATTTCATTGTTCTCCCCACTTCTATCAGTTTAGTTTTAAGTGGTTTATTACTTTTGATGAGACATCATTTGCTTTATAAACTTGTAGACAGGAATTATTCAAACTGAAAGTGCTTTGGTGACCCTATAATTCCTTTATTCAGATTATATTAATAAATGGTATTTTAGGGTATAATAGTAAAGTATGATTCTTGTCAGAGTAAAGCTATTTTTTTTACCTACTTTATAGGTTTAATATGATGTAAGGAGCGTATTGTATTCTGGTCATAAGTACTTTAGTGTTTTAACAAAGCAATTAGTTTGACTGACGTATTAGTCCTCAGGTATAAATACGCGTGATGATCGTGTAATGTTACTTGAGGACTTTTTTATTTCCCGGTTTGTAAAATTAAGTTAGAAAAACAAAAAAGCCATTTGTGATAGACTTTTGAGTATCCCTAATCAAAAGAAAGGCAATCACAAATGACCTACAAACATCTTACCACACGTGAATTAACTCTCATAGCTGAATTTTATCGTCAAGACACTCGAGCTTATCAAGTTGCTAAATCACTAAAGCGTAGTGCTGAAACAATTTATCGAGTTTATCGTTATTTAGATACGGGTAAGACAATCGCGCAGTATTTAAAGCAGTACCAACGGAATAAGCGCCGTTGTGGTCGTAAACCAATGACGTTACCTGATGATGAAGTAAGTTACATTACCAAGCAAGTTAGTCAAGGTTGGACACCAGATACCATTATTGGTCGGTCAGAGAAGAAAATCAGTTGTAGTATGCGGACACTTTATCGCATGTTTGCCCGTGGTCAATATGACTTTGATGTTAAGCAGTTACCAATGAAAGGTAACCGTCATCCAAATGGCTACGTTGAACGACGTGGGAAAGCTGGCCATCTTGGTCGCAGTATTTACCAACGTTACCGCGATTTTCCGCATTACCAACATGAATTTGGTCATTTAGAAGCTGATACAGTTCAAGGGAAAGCTCACCATGGCGCTGTGATGACCCTAGTAGAACGAATCTCAAAAGTTGAGATTGTCTTGAATGTCCATCACAAAACGGTCGAAAGTGTGAACTATTATTTGGATCAGTGGCTATCAAAACAGCCTCGTCATCTTTTTAAGTCCATCACCTTTGACAACGGTAAGGAATTTGCGGGCTGGCGTGAGATTGCCAATAAGCATGATATCCATACATACTTTGCGGAAGTCGGTGCGCCTAATCAGCGAGGGTTAAACGAAAACACCAACGGTATTCTTCGTCGTGATGGTCTGAGTAAAAAGAAAGGCTTCCGTAATTGCTAGGGCTTCTTTTAGTAATGACCAATTACCAACAAGGTTACATTCTGCTTTATAGACATTAAATGTGTATGAAGAAGAACCGTTACCAGTAATACTATCTTCATTAAATAGCATTATTTAGGTTCTATGGTATTTGGTAAGGATAAGATGATTTCTTATCTTTACAAAGACAGTGTTTCTAACCACCCATCATTAAAAAGAACTATAATGGTTGTAAATATAAGAAACGGAGGTCTTAGATAATGAGTAAAGCCGAAGTAATCGACCACTATTTTTATGATGAGGCAGCTTATGATTATCATGATGGTGGTTATGTGCCATTGGAAGAACCACAGGTACCGCAACAGCCATTAAACATTCCTAAAATATTGCAGCCGGATAAGGAAACGGCAACGGACATGTATTACACAATTGTTGCTCAAACAGGCGCGGTCCAGTTGATGCCCGGTGAAAAAACGAAGACCTGGGGATACAATGCGCCGCTGTTAGGTAAGACAGTAGTGTTTAAAAATGGGAAGACCATTCATTTGCACCTGGTTAACCATCTACCTGAATTAACAACTTTTCACTGGCATGGGTTAGCGATTCCCGGTCCGATTGAGGATGGTGGTTGTCATGCCCCTGTCTATCCAGGTGGCAGTCGTGACGTTACCTTTAAGATCAATCAACCAGCCGCTTTTGTTTGGTTACATGCCCACCCGTGTCCAGCAACCGCCGAGCAGGTATGGCAGGGCTTAGCTGCTGGGGCAATTGTCCAAGATGAACATGAGCAGAGCCTTCCGTTACCACGAACTTACGGGGTTGACGATATTCCAGTTATTTTACAAGACCGTCGTTTTCATGAAAATAACCAGTGGAACTACCGGAAGGACTATGATCCCGATGGTGTCGCCGGACCAACACCGATGATTAACGGTACGATTAATCCGTACTTTGATGTTACGACCCAGAAAGTTCGTTTGCGGTTCTTGGATGGTGCTAACCGCCGCGAATTCCGGTTACACTTTAGTGATGATCTTGAATTTACTCAGATTGCTGGTGACCTAAGCCTGTTACCACATCCGGTTAGAATGACGAAGCTCTTGATTACCTGTGCAGAGCGGCAAGAAATTATTGTCGACTTTGGCAAGTACAAGCCGGGGGATGTTGTGACGCTTTACTCTGATGATGTTCCTCTTCTCCGGTTCCGAATTCATGAATTTAAGCCTGATAATACCACGATTCCAGCCACCCTATTTGAAGTGCCAGATCCAGCTGTTGATCCAGACCTTCCAGTTCACCATGTTACCCTTGACGGAATGGATGAAGCGGTTGCGATGAACGGTAAGAAATTCCAGATGGATCGGATTGACTATCAGATGCCGATGGGGAAGGTTCAACTGTGGGATATCTGTAATACAAACCCGGCTCCCGGAATGATTCACCCATACCATATGCATGGAACCGCATTTAAAGTTGTTTCGCGGAATGGCCATGCACCATACCCTAATGAACTAGGGCTGAAGGATACGGTTGCAGTTAATCCTGGTGCACATGTTGTGATTAAGGTGTGGTTCCATGTTTCGGGCGTCTTTATGTATCATTGTCATATCCTTGAGCATGAGGATGGCGGCATGATGGCCCAACTTCAAGTGATCGATCCAGCAAATCCCAACAAGAAGTATCATTTAATGAATCACATGACGATCATGAAGGCTTTTGCTGAAGAACGTCATGTGCCGATGGATCAACTGTGGCTTGGCGGAATGGAATCCTACAAGAAAATGGGAATGGAAATGTAGCCGAAGTTTTGTAAAGAGTTGTAAAATTATATTGGTAGCTATGAATGCCACTCGTCGGAATGCGGGTGGTATTTTTGTTTTTCTACGAATAGTCAAGTATATTAAGGTGTTTCTTTGAGTTTAATTTAAGAAAAGAATTATTTTGGCAGTTAAAGTAACTTATAATAAAGAATTTAGAGTATAACAAAATAAGCTCATGAACTAGACTTATTTTTCATGGGTTGTAGAATGATAGTAAGAATCAATCCTAAATTATGCTTTAGCTATTTGATAATTATAAGATTGATTGTATTTCACAAGATGATAAATCGTTCTGAGAAGGCGATGTATCGCTGCAATGGCAATTTTCTTAGTTCCATGCTGAGAAGATTGCCTTTTCCTTTTTAAAGTAAACAATTAACTGCTTAAACCAATGATCAATCGTTGACAGATGAAAAAATGGTGAGTATTATTTGAGTATAAATTAAAATTTGATTAGATGAAGAGGGTGGCAATAATGATTACCAAAATTAATAATATGAATAATCATGTGATGGCAAGATATCAAATGTAGAATAGGATGAATAAAAGGATGGTGCGTTAGATTGTTTAAGAAGATTTTAATTGCTAACCGTGGTGAAATTGCCACCAGGATTACCCGTGCTTGTCATGAACTGGGAATCAAAGCGGTGGCAGTTTATGCTAAAGAAGATGAGTATAGTGCTCATCGTTTTGCTGCTGATGAAGCTTATCTGATTGGGAAAAATGAACAACCTATTGACGCCTACCTTGATATTGATGAAATTATTCGAGTAGCAAAGGCTGCTGGTGCTGAAGCCGTTCATCCCGGATATGGTTTCTTAGCTGAAAATGCTGATTTGGCTCAGGCGTGCGTTGATAATGGCCTTAAATTTATTGGTCCTAAGCCAGAGCATCTCCGTATGTTTGGTGATAAGCTCGTTGCTAGGCAAGTAGCGATGAAGGCGGGCTTACAGCCGATTCCTGGTTTGACGGGTAATGTCACTAGTCTTGCACAAGTTAAAACCTTTGCTCATCAGTACGGTTATCCAATTATGATTAAAGCTGCTAACGGTGGTGGTGGCCGGGGCATGCGGATTGTTGAAAACGACCAACAGCTAGCTGCCGAATTTGACCAAGCAAAAGACGAGGCTTTAAAGTCATTTGGGTCGGATGAAATGTATGTTGAAAAAGATATTCAACACCCCAAGCATATTGAAGTGCAGGTTTTGGCAGATGAACATGGTAACGTGATGCACTTATTTGAACGGGACTGTTCCGTTCAGCGTCGTCACCAAAAGGTTGTTGAATTTGCGCCTAGTGTAGTGTTAACACCAGAACGACGGACAGAGGTTTGTAATTTAGCCCTTAAATTAATGAAGAGCGTCCACTACCAAAACGCTGCGACAATTGAATTTTTAGCGACGCCTGAGCAGTTTTACTTTATTGAAGTTAATCCACGGGTTCAGGTTGAACATACGGTAACTGAATTAATTACTGGGGTTGACATTGTTAAAGCCCAGATTCGGATTGCTGCAGGGGAGGATCTTCATCAAGATATTGGATTGCCTCACCAAGCAGACTTGCATTTTCATGGTGCAGCTATTCAGTGTCGAGTAACGACCGAAGATCCTGAAAATAATTTTATGCCAGATACTGGTCGGGTATTGACCTACCATGCTCCCGGTGGTACTGGAGTGCGGCTTGATGGCAATGTTTACTCCGGGTATGTTGTAACTCCATACTTCGATTCCCTATTAGTTAAATGTTGTACTAAGGGGGATGACTTTGCAGAAGCACGGGTTAAGATGCTTCGAGCTCTACATGAGTTTCGGCTACGTGGTGTCAAAACGAATATTCCCTTTATGGTTAACGTGTTACGTCATCCCACTTTTGTTGCCGGAAATTGTTCAACAACCTTTATCGATGAACATCCGGAATTATTCTGCTTTGATCATCAACCAGATACGCCAATACAATTATTAAGGTATATTAGCAATGTCACCGTGAATGGCTTTGCTGGGGTAACTAAGCAGAAGCACTTAAACTCGGCAGAATTGGCGCAGCCACGATACAGCCAATTACAACCCACTTCGGCGACGGCTGGCAAGACGGTTAAGGATATCTTAGATGAGCAGGGAGCCACGGCCGCAATGGACTACGTAAAAAAGCAGTCCCAGGTATTATTAACTGATACTACAATGCGGGATGCCCACCAAAGTTTGTTTGCTACTCGAATGCGAACACACGATATGCTGCCAGCAATGAAGATTTATGATCAGGCAATGCCAAACCTCTTTTCAGTGGAGAGTTGGGGTGGGGCCACTTTTGATGTTTGTTATCGATTCCTAGGCGAAGATCCTTGGGTCCGGCTACGGTTACTTAAAAAGTATATGCCACATACTCTCCAACAGATGTTGCTGCGAGCATCTAATGCAGTGGGTTACCAGAATTATCCTGATAATGTTTTGAAACGTTTTATTGACCATAGTGCTAAGGTGGGAGTCGATGTTTTCCGAATTTTTGATTCCCTCAATTGGATTGAACAGATGCAGCGAAGTATTGAATATGTACGAGAAACTGGGAAAATTGCTGAAGGAACAATGTGTTTTACCGGCGATTTTCTAAGCTCTACCGAGCATAAGTATACGTTGGATTACTATATGCAATTGGCCCAATCGTTAATTGATGCTGGTGCACAAATGATTGGCATCAAAGATATGGCAGGGTTGTTAAAACCGCAGGCAGCCTACGAATTGGTTGGTCATTTAAAAGCTAAGTTTGATGTGCCTATTCACCTTCACACTCATGACACGACCGGAAATGGGGTAGCAACTTACGTGGCAGCAACCAAGGCTGGCGTGGACGTGGTAGATGTTGCAATGGCGGCGATGGCTGGGACAACTAGTCAACCTAGTATGGGAACCTTTTACTATGCGCTCGAAGGTGACCAGCGACAGCCCGTTTTGAATATGCATAATGTCGAAGTGCTGAACCAATACTGGGCAGGTGTTCGTCCGCTTTACCATGACTTTAGCAACGGGATTAATGCTCCACAGCCAGACCTGTACCGCACTGAAATGCCTGGTGGGCAGTACTCTAATTTAAAACAGCAAGCCCAATCGTTAGGAATTAAAGATTTTGGTCAGGTTAAGGCGAAGTACCGGGAAGTTAATCAACTCCTTGGTGACATTATTAAGGTAACTCCAAGTTCGAAAGTTGTCGGTGATCTGGCAATCTTTATGATCCAAAATCATCTGGATAAGAAAAATATTTTTACTAAGGGTCGACACATTGACTTTCCTGAATCAGTGGTTAACTTCTTTGCGGGGGATCTCGGGCAGCCTTATGGTGGCTTCCCTAAGAAATTACAGCAGGTCGTCTTAAAAGATCACCCAGCGATTACGGTTCGGCCAGGGAGTTTAGCTAAGCCAGCTGATTTTAAAGCAATTAAGCAGGAACTGACTAACAAGATTAAACACACCCCCAATGAAGATGATTTACAGGGATATTTAATGTATCCGAAGGTGTTTATTGACTACTTTAAGAATTATCAGCAGTATGGTGAGGTAATGGACCTAGATACTACGACTTATTTCCAGGGAATGCGGCCGGGAGAAGTTAAACACATTCAGTATGGTCAAGGGCAAGAGATGATTCTCAAATTAGACTTTATTTCAACCCCAAATCAAGATGGTAAGCGGACATTATTTTTTGAACTTAATGGCCGAAGTTTGCAATTAATGGTTAGGGATAATAGCTTAAAAGAAACAGTGAAAGCAACGCCGCAGGCAGCAGCGGATGATCCCGGTCAGTTAGGGATGCCACTGAATGGGACTGTGGTTAAAGTTAACGTACAAGTTGGTGACCAGGTTAAGGCTGGAGATATCCTCGTGGTAACCGAAGCAATGAAAATGGAATCGGCTGTCAAAGCACCATTTACGGGTAAAGTAGCAAAAATTTACGCTAGCGTTGGTAATCATTTAAAGAGCCAGGATTTATTGTTAACTTTAACTAAGTAATACAAAAGGAAAAACTATGCATAAATTTACTAAACTTAATGCGCGAGGGATCGCGACTTATAATTACTCGCTGCTATCATCAACCAATGAGTGGGCAAAGCACCGGTTGATGACGGGGGCAACAGCGCCATTTTTAGTAACCGCCCGTCAGCAGACTGCCGGCCATGGTAAATTTACCCGGAAATTTTATTCACCCGCAGGCAGCGGAGCTTATTTTACCCTTGCATTACCTAGTCAATTAGCAATATCAGGGACGCACTTGACCGTGACAGCCGCAGTTGCCGCTTATGAAGTGTTAAGTAGTCATTTTGCCCGACCGTTATCAATTAAGTGGGTAAATGACTTATATTGTAGCGGTCGCAAAGTTACTGGTATTTTGGCAGAGGCGGCCGTTAATAATGAAAATCATGTTTGCGGAACCGTCATCGGTTGGGGCATTAACTTAGCTGCGCCTGCGAAGGTACCAGCTGAATTACGCTCGCAAATTAGCTGGTTGAGTGCGACGCCAGTCAGTGATTGCCAGCGTTTGGCTATTATTGAGGCAATTACCGCTCGTTTTTGGGACCTATTGACTAGTTGTCCTTGGTCACAGGTGTTGCAAGTGTACCGGAACCACCAGTTTCTAGCTGGAAAGCATCTCGTGGTTGATACTGGGCGCACACAAGTAGTTGGCTATTTTGATCACCTAACGGATGATGGTTACTTGAGTCTGCGAACGCCTCAGGGGATGCAAGTGTTTACGGCTGGAACTGTTCGAGAATTACCTGGTTAATCTTGGAAGCGATTAGGCAAGCAGTTAAATAGCATTTATGATTGAATTTAATTATTTTCTAATAATATTTTAATCAAACTATTGATTTTATCATTTAGCGATTATAAGGTATTAACAATCAATCAAAACAAATTAATGGCGTTGATCGAGACCGGTGGATAGTCCTGGCAGCAGAGAGCTGGTGGTTGGTGTGAACCAGTGGAAGGGAAGATTGACCAATCACTCGTGAGTTGTATGTCGAACAGATTTTAAGTAGAACGTACTGGTAGCACCCATTATCGTGCAGCGTATCGCAAGCACTGACTGCTGTACGTGGAGAGAATTCAGCTGTGAAGTTGAATTAAAATTAGGTGGTACCACGATTCAATCGTCCTTTACTCATGATGAGTAGGGGACGATTTTTTACTAGAAAATTTATGACAATGTAAAGGAGAATGTTGAAGATGAAATATGGAATTATTGGCGCTGGTGCTATGGGAATCCGTTATGGAGTAATGATGCAAGAAAATGCTGGAATTGAGGTTGATTATATTGAAACTTGGGAATCCAATCTTGCCAAGATTAAAGAGCAGGGTGGTGTTTTAGTTGCCCGGGATCATCAAAATCGTCACCTAGTTCCGGTTAATATTTATCGGCCAGAAGAATACCATGGCCATCCTGATGTTTGGATTATTTTCAAGAAGCAAATGCAACTAGCAGATGAATTGGAACGAGACAGCCGGGCGGGGCTCTTCCATCCTGATCAGTATGTTTTTTCTGCCATGAATGGAATGAGGCATTTAAAAAATTGCGCAGTATTTCCCAATTGACCATATTATCTGTGGCACGGCAATGATTGCTACCAGAATAGATGCTCCTAGGAATGTTGATTTTATGGGTGCTGAAAAGTCGGAGCAAATGCATCTAGCTCGTTATAATAATGAAAAGCCTAACGAAGTCGTGCAAAATATTTTTAATGATTTTAAGCAGGATCAGCTTGGCCCAGTTCTAGCGCCAGAGTGGAAGGGGATGTGTATGTCAAAGGTTGTTTTTAATGCGGTATGCAACACCCTGTGCACGATGTTTGAGATTCAAATGGGCCAGTTTATCGCTTACGATGGTGTGCGGGAGATGGCGCGCCAACTATTTGACGAGGCCTTTGATGCCTGTGAACGGGCGGGAATCTATTTGATTGAGTCGTGTCAGGAAGAAACTGATTCAGTAATTTCGATTTCGCAAGCTTACAAGTACCATTATCCTTCAATGTACCAAGACTTTAGCAAGGGGCGACCAACAGAAGTCGATTATATTAATGGCTATATTGCTAAATTAGGTCGGGCGCATGACTATATCTGTAAAACCCATGAATTTGTGGTTCATGAAGTTCATTTGGCCGAAACGATGCGCCAGTTCAAATAATTGTTTTAATCTACATTTAATAATCTCATTGACTTTTAACTTAAAAAGGATATTATTTAAATTAAACTCAATTAAGAAAAGGGATCGTTTATATGCGTTTTAATTTATTTCGCAAGGAAAGTCTGGATCGATACCTTAAGGCCGATCGCCATTTTGTTAAGACAATGAACGCTTGGGACCTAATGGCCATGGGAATTGGTGCTGTAATTGGAACAGGAATTTTTATTCTCCCTGGAACGGTTGCCGCACAAGATGCTGGTCCGGGAGTAACTATTTCGTTTTTATTTGCAGCCATTGTTTGTGGCTTAGCCGCAATGTGTTATACAGAGTTCTCTTCTGCACTTCCAGTAGCGGGTAGTGCTTACTCGTATGGAAATATTGTTTTTGGCGAATTTCTGGGTTGGATTCTAGGCTGGGCGTTAGTGTTGGAATATATGCTTGCGGTGGCTTCAGTTTCAACTGGGTGGGCAGCTTATTTTAATTCTTTTATTGCTAGTTTAGGAATCAAGCTGCCATCAGCACTCGCGGGTCCATTCAATCCTCACGCCGGTAGCTATATTAATATTGTTGCAGTTGTAATTGTGCTACTGATTACTTGGATGCTCTCTCGCGGAGTAAGGTCTTCAACGCGTATCAACGATACTGCGGTGGTAATTAAGCTAGCAATCATTTTAGCCTTTATCTTAGTTGGGCTTTTCTTTATCAAACCAGCTAACTACCATCCGTTCTTACCATATCATCTTAGCGGAACTTTCCGTGGGGCAACCGTGGTTTTCTTTGCCTTTCTAGGATTTGATGCTGTTTCAAGTTCGGCTGCTGAGGTTAAGGAACCACGAAAAAATATGCCGGTTGGAATTATTGGGACCCTCTTAGTTGCAACTGTTCTTTATATGGGGATCTCAATTATTTTAACGGGAATGGTTAAATACACTAAGTTGGATGTTGCCAACCCAGTCGCCTTTGCGTTACAAATGGTTCATCAGACTTGGTTAGCGGGACTCTTATCGTTGGGAGCCTTGATTGGCATGTTTACGATGATGGTCACCACAATTTACTCCAGTTCGCGGCTGCTATATTCGATTGGTCGGGATGGGTTGCTACCCGGTTTCTTATCACAAGTTGATCCGAAGAAACACGTTCCACAGAAGGCCCTTTGGATTGTGGGCATTATCGTTGCTATTTTAGGAGGGCTGGTTTCCCTTGACCAATTGACGAGCTTGGTTAATATTGGAACTTTACTGGCCTTTACCCTGGTATCGTTTGGTATTATCCCGCTTCGTCACCGAAAAGATATTGGTAATAAAGGTGGGTTTCAGGTGCCATTTTATCCCGTTTTACCTATTGTATCTGGCGTCGCTTGTTTAGCAATGATGGTGATGTTATCAAAGGAAACGTGGATTGGCGCTGGTATTTGGTTTTTAATTGGCATTGTTTTGTACTTTAGCTACGGCTATCGACATAGTAAAATTAGCCATGCCGAATAGCATTAAATAATTTAGCCGTCGATTAGCTTAGAGTGATTTTGTAACTCTGAACCAATCGGCGGCTATTTTTGAAATATATTAAAGACCAAGGTACCGATCCTTGATCATTTCAGCTTTTTTAGCGTGGTCTTCAGGATAAATAAAACTGTAATCAATTCCCAGTTTGGCTAATTCATCGAGAATTGACCGCTTGTATTGAGCAGGGATGATGTATTTTTCTTTTTCATCCGGCTTTTCTGGATTATAAAGGCTCAAAATATCGATGGCTAATTGGGCTTGTCGTTCAACCTCGGCGTAATCGACCTCGACAGCTTGATCATATTCATCACCGATAAAAGGCACAAAGAGGAACAGGCCTTGTTGGTTTTCCATCCGGCGACTCATTCGCTTGACGGTTACAATCTTGGGAACAATCAATTCCAAGGGATTTAACTTGTTTTCAAAACTCGGGATATCACGTTTAGCTTCTTCAAACAAGCGCAAAAATGGTAGCGAATGCAGGTCATGCTTAAAGCGGGCAAAATAATTACCGTCTTCATTCTCAAAGTAGTTCAGGTAATCATTGCTCCACAGTCGGTGCTGGTGGGCAACGTAGCGATCATCTAATTGATAGAAGTTTTTAATTGTTTGGAAAAAAGCACTTTTATCGGCCATTGACTGCCGAGCTAATGAAGATTCAAGTTGCATTTCGTTGCTAAAGGCATTCTTCTTAAAGTAATTATGGTTAGTCAAGCCGCTTTTAAACTTATATTCGGCAATCAGATTATGCCAGCCGCGTTCATCGAGCATTTTTGCTAGTTTTTCGCGATTAGGCCGATCTTTGTAGACGTACACCTCGCCATTACCCTGACCACCCTTGACCGCAAAGAATAAGGCAATGAGGGGGTTACTGCTGACATCTAATAACCGCGTCGGCAAATGATAGTGCTCCATTAAGGCCATTCGTTCAAAATTAGTTCGACATTTTTCAAACAATTGGGGGTCAGCCATCAGAAAGTCGTTAAACATATTATCCTCATTGTCGAGCAGCTTTCGGCTCCGAAAGACTGATGGCAAAGTATTAGAAAAGGCATCGTCTTGACCCCGAAAATAATAATTTTGCTTTTTATCATTAATTAATTTTTCAATCTCTTCAATATAAGTAGACACCGTTTGAATGTTATGAATCATTACACTTCCGCCCCTTCTAAATATCCGCTAATCACAATTGCTAAAAGTTTAAGCTCTTTTGACAGAGTAATTACCTTTAAGCATAGTCAATTTACGGCAGAATTAACAGGGCAGTTTAATGCCATACTGTCCCTAAGTGCTTAAGCATAAATAATTGGGGGGAAAAGCGATATAATTAACTTATCCTAAATTTCAAGAATAAGTTAGCCACTGGACTCAAATAAATAATACTGACCAATTGATTATTGGTTGGTGGAGCTGTGATATCTCTTGGTAGAAGGCCTTACGATAGATGTCCATTGACGAATGTCCATTAAATATAGCTCGTGGATAGTGATTCATCCAATCATTAGTCGCTATGATCTGAGCACTACTATAGTTATTTATAGCTTCACCTTTGGTAATCTCCTTGCGGAGAAACCGGTTATTGATCTCATTGGATCCACGTTCCCAAGGGGAATACGGATCAGCATAGAAAACATGATCGTGAACTTGTGTTAACTCACTAAATTCTGAACCGTTGTCAGAGGTTATTGTCTTAAAGATGCGATAGTAAGCATCTGTGCCCATTTTCTGGCGTAAATTTATAAAGAACTGATTTACTGCATGCGCAGTTTTACCAGCAATTTTACTCGTGATATTAACTCGTGAAAGGCGATCAGTCATTACTAGTACAACACTGTCATTACCGTTTTTCTGTCCCTGAACTGTATCCAGTTCCCAATGGCCAATTTCGGACCGTTGGTCCGCAGTTTGAGGTCGTTGAGCAATATTAGGCCCTAAGCACCTTTTAGCTTGCGGATGAGTTCGATGATGCTTACGTTTAGGTTTTTCAAAGAGGTCTAAATTGGACGTA
>NZ_CANCWY010000029.1:0-15852 GCF_947381695.1 Limosilactobacillus sp. DJ3M12
GCTCATGGTTCCGACTACTACGGCCCATAGCGGACTTTCACCACCTAGCTAATACCCATGCCGGGCGCACTAAAAAAGCGGTACTATACATTTTCAAATTATGTATAATACCACTTTATTATTAACAATTATTTTATTTATAAGCAACTAACTTATTAGCATAATCATTAATCAAAGTTTCGTTTTGTTCATTATTGTAAATAGCGGTAAGTTCCTTCAGTGGAATAGCTTTCTCAACAAATTTCGAATGAGCAACATCAGTAGCTGTAGTTGGATCTACATATTTAATAAGCACCTGCCCGTCTTCAATTTCCTTAAAGTAGAACCAACTTGTTGGGTCACCCTTAGCAGTAATGAAACTGTAGCCATCATTTACGCCCGATGTAACTTTTCCATAATACATCGTATGGTTACTCAAACAATCCTTGAACCAATCAGCATTCTGATATAGACCGACTAGTGTTCCAAGATATTGAGTATAATTTACTCTATTAATACCATTTGGAATTAATGCTCCATCTTCATTAAAAAGATAAATTTGTCCATTAATATCTTGTTTACCAGTTACGGGATATCCATTTTCATCAAAATAAATTGTACTTCCTTCATACATAAGCCATTGATTGACTAACATCCGACCTTCACTATCAAAATAATGAATATGAGTATTAGAATCATCTTTATCTAAGAATTGGTTGGTGTAACGGGCTCCATCTGCACCAAAGTAATAGGTATTGCCCCAGTTCTTGTAGTAACGATTTTGGTACATTACCCCATCGTTATCAAAGTAATAGACTTTACCATCTTTAGTCAAAAATTGGTTGGTATACCGGGCTCCATCTACGCCAAAGTAATAGGTATTGCCCCAGTTCTTGTAGTAACGATTTTGGTACATTACCCCATCGTTATCAAAGTAATAGACTTTACCATCTTTGGTTAAAAATTGGTTGGTGTAACGAGCTCCATCTGCGCCAAAGTAATAGGTATTGCCCCAGTTCTTGTAGTAACGATTTTGGTACATTACTCCATCGTTATCAAAGTAATAGACTTTACCATCTTTGGTTAAAAATTGGTTGGTGTAACGAGCTCCATCTGCACCAAAGTAATAGGTATTGCCCCAGTTCTTGTAGTAACGATTTTGGTACATTACTCCATCATTATCAAAGTAATAGACTTTACCATCTTTGGTTAAAAATTGGTTGGTGTAACGAGCTCCATCTGCGCCAAAGTAATAGGTATTGCCCCAGTTCTTGTAGTAACGATTTTGGTACATTACTCCATCGTTATCAAAGTAATAGACTTTACCATCTTTGGTTAAAAATTGGTTGGTGTAGCGAGCCCCATCTGCGCCAAAGTAATAGGTATTGCCCCAGTTCTTGTAGTAACGATTTTGGTACATTACTCCATCGTTATCGAAGTAATAGACTTTACCGTCTCTTGTCAAAAATTGGTTAGTGTAGCGAGCTCCATCCGCGCCAAAGTAGTAGGTACTACCCCAATTATGATAGAACTTATTTGTAATTAATGAATTATTTGCATCAAAATAATAAAGTTGATTATCATTTGCAGTTAAAAATTGATTACGTAAAGGAATTATCCCCTGATTATTTACCCAGTAATCTTTCCCATTAACATTTAAACTTTTATTCTTTATTAAGGCACCATCGTTACCGAAGTAATAGGCATTTCCCCATCGAACCATATAACGATTATCCCAACGGGCTCCGTCTGCGCCAAAGTAATAAGTATTACCCCAATTATTATAAAAACCATTATCTAGCCGAGCACCATTAGGTTGAAAATAATAAGTTCGACCCCAATTACTATAGAAATCATTTTTAACTAGCTGTCCTTCTGAGTTATAGTAATACGTATTATTATTTATTGTTGGAAAAGTATTAGGAGCTCCTGTTTCAGGAATAGTTTGTTGTGCTACATCTTTATTTTCAGTTGCCTCAGGCTTAACCGGTGTCTGATTATCACTTTGAGTATCAGTTCCAGTACTATTATCATTACCTTGTAGAGGGTTAGTATTAGTAGGAGTTCCGGTAGTTAGAGTATCTGCAGCAGGTGTCTCATTATTAGGCACCATATCTGCATGCGCTATCGAACCTAGACTAATACCTAGCCCTAGCGAAATTGTAGCAACAGCAGCAACACACCATCTTTTACCGTTTTTATACATTTTAAAATGTTTTTTCATTACTATCCTCTCCAATATCCTCTTAAATACAGTTTCGATAATATTATATACCTTTATATTATTTTAGTTAATTTATTAAAACGATATGACAATTTATTGCTAACGTAATTCAGTGCTTTATTAAAGATAATTCTTTTTAGGCAATCGATTAATATACAGATTATAAAAACAAGAAACGAATAATATAATCCCATTAGTAAGTAAGATTGCCAATTTTGTATATATTGTTGAGAATTAATTAAATGTTTCCATAATATAATTCTAACGAAAGAATTATCATGAATTAGATAAACTCCAAACATCGAATTAGCTATATAATTAATAATAGATATTCGACCAATGTTAATATTCTTAAACATAACAAATAGCGTAACACCCATAAATAGTGAAAACGGATTATTCAATACTGCCATGTTTTGTGTTAAAACGTTGTACATATTCTTATTATTTAAACTAATTATTAACAAAATAGGTAAAATAGCTGAAATTATAAAACTAATACCTGTTATAAAAAGGCTGTTAGACCAATTAGGATTATATCTTCTTATATAACCAGCAATTAGGTAAAGTTCACAAAAATAATTACTTTCTGTATAATTTGTAAAATTAATATTATCAATTTTACCTGGAAAAATATTGCCAATTATTGCAAAAACATTCCAAATTAAGAATAAAAATGAAATTATTAACAATAATTTTTGTTGCGTAAAGTTATTTAAAATCATGTTTAAAATAGGCATTAAAAATAACATTACTATATAACTAATTACAAACCAGTAATTACTTGGTAAGGGAAATGGTAACCACATATCAACATTTTTTATTGGCTTAATATAATTTGGAAACCATGTGATTACTACATAATATATAACAAAGCTATAAAATATAGTTTGAATCATTAAATTAACTGGTCGATTAAAATTAAATTTCTTATCACTTAAAAAATAGGCCCCAATAAGCACAAATGCTACTACCCCAGCTTTTCCAATAATTAGCAAATAATTATACACTACTTGTACTGAGGCTCTATGCATATCAAATTGTTGTCCATTAAATGTACCATGATAAGCAAAATGATGAATCAAAATCATAAACATACTCAGTATTCTCAATAATTCAAAGTTAGATAATCGTTTATATTTTTTCAAAAGAATTCTCCCATAATTTATTTTTTCACAAAAAAAGACCGGTAAAGCAAAATCACTCTTTTGCTCAAGCCAGTCTTTTTATAACGTTAAACAGTTGTTACAGCACCACTACCATTATATTCTGCCGCAACTTGTCCCCAGGTTAAGTATGAATTAGCTCCATGTCCAAATGGGCCTGAACCTGAACTACCAGCTGGTGAATTAACACTATAGTAACAAGGATCATAAACATGGAAACGCCCATTGCTTATTCCAAGAATTACTTTTGCATGGTTACGCCATGCATAAGATGATTCATAAGCAGAGAAGCCATAATAAATTACAGGATGACCTGAGGCTACCCAGTTATATATTTGCGATAAACTACTTCCTGATATATCTCTTAATCCGCTATCCCATTGGCGACCATAGTTTACTAAATCTCTAGCAGGAATAATATGAGTAAAACCGCCACCAAATACTCCTCCTCCTTGAGGAAGGTGTGTATATGCATAGTATAGTGGTAAATTAATCCCTTTGATGCTTGTTAACATTTGTAAAGCAGCAACTGAACAACCTTCAGGAGCATAAATAGGAGTAAATTGGCTTTGATAACGTACTGAATTTAAGATTCCTTGATTGTTTGCATAGTAATCATTGCCAAAGAGCATTATAAAGCCATTCGTCAATAATGCACCATCATTTCCAAACCAGTAATTGTGTCCCCAATTATTATATAGCCGATTATCCCAGCGAGCACCATCACTTCCAAAGTAATAAGTACGACCCCAGTTGTTATAGAATCCATTATCTAAACGACTTCCATCCGCTTGGAAATAATAGGTACGACCCCAATTACTATAAAAATTATTATCTAAACGACTTCCATCCGCTTGGAAATAATAGGTACGACCCCAGTTGTTATAGAATCCATTGTCTAATCTGGCACCGTCTCCTTGGAAATAATAGGTTCGGCCCCAATTATTATAGAATCGGTTATCCCAACGAGCACCATCATCGCCAAAATAGTAAGTACGACCCCAGTTAGTATAAAATGTATCGGTATTCAACACACCACTGTCATTAAAGTAATATGTGTTTTGCCCAATAGTTTTTATTCCCTTAACTAATTGTCCATTATCATAATATGATTTTTTATCACTAGTCCAACCATTTACTACAGTACTCGAATTAGTAGAAGCCTGCGGAGCAATTGGTTGTTGTTTATTATTGTCTATTTCTGAACTAACTGTATCAGTTGTTTTGGATACATTATTGGCGCCATTAACAACGTTTTGCTGTTTTAGATCATTTTGTAAACTTCCAGAATCACTAGTTTGTTCTATAGAAGAATTGCTATGTTGATTACTATCTGTAGAAGCTACCGATACAGCCATACTAGGTTCAGATCCTGAATCGGCGCTAACTGTTTTTGCTGTAAATGTTGTTCCAGCAATTGTGAGTGCACTTAAAAATACATAACACCATATTTTCCCTTTTTTAAACATCTTATAGTGTTCCTTATTTTTCACTATTAACTCCCCCATATAATTAAAATTCTCTTTGATTATATACCCTAAACATCATTTTGTCTTTATAAAATCTAAATTTAATAAAGCACAGTATAATCATTAAATTTTTTTATCTTAAAATGATCCAAATTTACTGCTTGCATATTTAAATTGCCAGGAATAATATAAACTCCATTATCATTAAGAGTATGTAAATCTTTAATATCAAAATGCCACTTTCCAATTTTATTATAAGAGTTTATATCACGCCCACCAGCAAATATTTCTTTTCCTTTTTCTTTATTAAATTTGTAAGGAGACATTTTTGAATAAAATAAATAATATACATATTGACCCGTTCTTTGTGATAAAACATAACATTCTCGATCTTTGCTAACTTTACTTGCAAATTTAATTGCTTTTCCATAACTTGAACTATAAACATTCGACCACTGTGCAAAATCATTTCTTATTAAAGTTCGATTTTTTAAGTAGTTATAGTTAAAAAACAATAATCCCGTTATTGCGGCAATACTAAATCCCAACTTAGCATATGTTGTATTCAAAATCGAATTAACACCAAAAGCAGCAAATGTTAATAACACAATTATAACGCCATTAAGATGTGTCAACGTACTACTAATTAATAAGATTATTGGTAAAGTAGAAAAGGCTAGTATTAGCATTAAATAAGATAAAGTACTTTTGTTACCAATTAGATAAATTAAACCAATAATTACAAAAATAAACAAACCTAGAACTAAAGAATTCTCTCCTGGTCTACTAAACCATATCAATCCATCATTGCCAGTATTTACTAAAGTAACAAAATTAATTAAGTTATTGAAAATATTATTTATGGGATGAGACGTTTCACTAATAACAAATTGTGATGACCGACTACTAGCCAAATAAGGAATTGTAATATTTAATAAAACATAGCTTCTATGAGTAACATAGTTTCCTATAACAAATAACAATATAGGAAACATGCTTAGAGAATTAAAAATCAATCCTAATATTACTATTTTTAGCCTTTTAAACTTAACAATAAAAAATGCATAGAATAAAGGAATTAGCAGAAATAGCATTACCCAATATCCTGAATAACTATAAGCCATTAAGGTAAATAAAAAGGAGGAAAAAAGAAGTACGTAATCTTTTTTTACATCTGCATCAATCAAAAAGAAATTTCCAATTAATAAGATTAGTAAAATTGGAAGAAGCATACTTTCGATAGCTAAGCGATTAATATTTATCGTATATGGAACAAGAAATATAAAGTAATTTAATACTATTCGTAATTTTAATCTAACATTTGCTTTTTCTAATGCAAAATTAAAATAAATAATTGAAAACAAACTAAGAATAACAATTGGAAGTCTCACTGAAAATATTGACAAACCCAAAATCTTAATAAATGGAACAACTATAAGTGGATAGAGAATATTCATTCCACTGCCCCAAGCATATAAGTACATCGGATTTTTATTAAGTACTAAATCAACTCCCCAGTTGGCTAAACTATTACTATTCACACCAACCATTGCTTCGTCCATATTAATACCCATGTATGTAAAATAATAAATCCTATAAAAGGCAGCAATAAACACTAAAAAACTTAAAATAATTCTTTTATTTATAGTTCCATTGATAAATAAATTAAGTAGTACTACAAGTAATCCCGATACAATTATAGAGTTAAATAAATTCATATCTACCTACCTAGACCTAAAATATCTTTTTGTGCTATATATTAATAATGCTAACCACGTAATTATACTCATGTAAACAGAAATTTTATCTATAAAAGAAGGAATATACCTCACAGTAATTGGTAAATTTGAAGTATTTTTTATAGTAATTAAACTTGCTTTTTTCATATCATATTTTTTCATTTTATTTTTTTGATATACTTTGAGATTCTTATACTGAGCAACAGGCAACGTAATTTTATGTTTATTTCTAATATCATTATCAAAATAAACTATCCCGTTCGAAATAGGTCTAATATTTTTTAACTTTACTACCTTGCCATCTACAGTAGCCTTATGATTAATTATTTTATTGTAATCTTCCTTATTCATTTGTGGGGTATATTGATCTAACCACCAATTAGTCATATCATGTGATTTTGCTGAATATATCATGCCATTATAAAAGTTATTATTTTGATTCTTTCCAAGATGAGTAAATGTTTCAATACTCGAATACCAAGGCAACACGATAAATAGGATAGTTCCAATAAACGTGATCATTTTTAATCGAGTTTCTTTTGCATAGTTAATAACTCTTGTTAACATAAGTCCGGCTATTGGAGATAGCAGTATTGAAACAATTTCCAATAATCTAAATGGAAATTGAATAACTCTAATTGGAGTCGCCATAAAAATACTCCATGGAAAAATACTTGAGGAAACTAAAAATAACATTCCCCCACATATAACAAAAAATTTATTGACTAAATTTAATTGCTTAAATTTTATAATTCCCCAAAGAAATGCTAGCAACAAAACGAAACCAACATTTGAAACTTCCCACCAGTTTGAAACTTGGAAAACACTTAATAAATTTGAAAGGGAATTCATTAATAATGTTGACAAATTAGGCGCAAAACCTGGCATGTACGTAGGACTCGGTTGATTATAATTATTAAAGCTTTCCTGCTCCAAAAATGGAAAAATAAAAATTGCCGAACTGCACACAAATAAAAAGCACGAAAGAATTAATGCTTTTAATCGCTTAATATCTCTTACCCCTTTTATGCATGTAATAAAAATGATTATCAAAATACAAATGCATAAAAAGGTACTTAAGACATGCGATAGTAATGTGAATGATAAACCTATCGGTAAAAATACCCAATCTCTTCTATTTCCTACTAATATGGCATATAATCCATACATTGCTAGAGGTATAAAAGTCATACCAATATATTCACCCAAGGCAAAACGTGAAAAAGCATTTATTGATCTATAAGTGCAAAAACAATAAACAACACTGGTTAAAAAGCTTTCTAACTGTGTCCTTTTTAACTTTTTCATAACTACATATACATTAATCATCGTCAAAAAAGAAAAAAGCGACATTCCAATGTAAATTCCAGTTACATAATTTTTTACTAATAGACACGCTAATGCAAAGGGAATTAAAGTTAATTGTGGATAAAAAACTCCTAATAAATAAGCAGTATCCTTAAAATGATGAGAATATAAGTAAGGATACCAATTCCCTTCCTTTATATTATCTGTTAGTTCCTGAATTCTATTGATATGATAGGGCATATCTCCAGCAGAAAAAATAACGTGATATTGTTGAAGGGGAATAATAAAAATTATACTTAAAGTTATAAAAGAAAGTATAATTAGTAGTCTTAATATGGTTTCTTTATGAATAAGAATCCCTTCTCTACTTTTAATTTCTAATAATCATTTCTATAACTTCGCCGTTAGCTTCACATCTGGATACTTTTGCTTAAACCAATTTTCGGCGA
This sequence comes from Limosilactobacillus sp. DJ3M12, assembly GCF_947381695.1. Classification (NCBI taxonomy): domain Bacteria; kingdom Bacillati; phylum Bacillota; class Bacilli; order Lactobacillales; family Lactobacillaceae; genus Limosilactobacillus; species Limosilactobacillus sp. DJ3M12. The sequence continues at coordinate 8,335 of NZ_CANCWY010000029.1, forward strand.
ATTGATTTTCAAATAAGAATAGTGGCTGATCATGGATATCCTTGACTAAGATATTTCGTGATGACGACATCTTTTCATCTAATTGGTCTGGATCAATCCACCGGGCAGTCTTAGTTCCCATTGGTTCCATCACAACCTCTGAATTATATTCATTTTGCATCCGGAACTTGAACACTTCAAATTGAAGCTGACCAACTGCACCAAGAATATAATCACCAGTAGAATAACTCCGGTAAAGCTGGACGGCCCCTTCTTGAACTAATTGATTGATTCCCTTGTGGAAGGACTTCTGTTTCATCACATTCTTAGCAGAAACACGGACAAATAGTTCTGGCGTAAATTGTGGCAACTTTTCAAATTGAATATCTTTTTTACCATTGTAAATAGAATCACCGATTTGGAAGTTTCCGGTATCGTATAAACCGATAATATCACCGGCAACAGCTGTCTCAACATTTTCACGGGTATCGGCCATAAATTCTGTCACATTTGATAACCGCATTGGCTTCTTAGTCCGTGATAATGTAACATCCATCCCCCGATCAAATTCACCGGAACAAATCCGAACAAAGGCAATTCGATCACGGTGACGAGGATTCATGTTAGCCTGGATCTTAAAGACAAAACCAGAAAATTCGGGATCAAGGGGCTTAACAACATCCCCGTCCTCAGTTTTGTGGTCACTTGGTGCAGGGGCAAACTGTAAGTAGGTCTCCAAGAAAGTCTGAACTCCAAAATTAGTTAAAGCAGATCCAAAGAAGACCGGTGTTTGGTCCCCTTTGGCAATCTTTTCTTGATCGAGTTCATTACCGGCAACTTCAACCAGTTCCATGCCGTCCATTGCATCTTGCCATTCACCATCACCAGCTAATGGGTTATCGCCCTTAACATTACCGTCTTCATCTAATGGTAAGTAAGGATTATTTTCATCAGCTGGGTGAGTCAAGGCAATACGATGGTTAAAGCGGTCATAGATTCCTTTAAACTGGTGACCAGAACCGATTGGCCAGTTGATTGGGTAAGTCTCAATTCCTAATACGTCTTCAACTTCATTTAAAAGGTCAAGTGGTTCACGGGCATCCCGGTCAAATTTATTCATAAAAGTAAAAATCGGGATTCCCCGCATCTTACAAATTTGGAATAACTTCTTAGTCTGCGGCTCGATCCCCTTCGCGCTATCAATAACCATCACAGCGGAGTCCACCGCCATTAATGTCCGATAAGTATCTTCAGAGAAATCTTCGTGCCCTGGAGTATCCAAAATATTGATCCGCTTACCTTGGAAATCAAATTGCATAACAGATGAGGTAACAGAGATTCCACGCTTCTTTTCAATCTCCATCCAGTCTGATTTTGCAAAATTACCGGTCTTCCGTGCTTTAACGGTCCCGGCTTCACGAACTACTCCCCCAAAAAGTAAGAGTTGTTCAGTAATCGTTGTTTTCCCGGCATCCGGGTGAGAAATAATGGCAAACGTACGCCGTTTATTAACTGCTTCAGCAAGTTCTTTTGGTGACATTAATTTTTTCCTTTCCTTATTTTATTCTCGTGAAATATCTCTACTATATTATTACACTTTTTTAGGAAAGTCTATTCTTAAAAAAGTTACAGAAAGTTTAAAGTATTGAGATATATTTGAACTTAGGATTAATTTTCTGCTATATTAATAAAGTTAGAACTTATTTTTATTGAGGTACTTAGTATATGGATAATAACAATAACAACGAATCGCGGGAACATTACCGTAAACGGATGGAAGAACGTATCCAACGTGACGTTAATGAACGCAAGCGTCGAGAACGCGAGGAAGCACACAACAGACATGAAAATCGTTTGCGACGAGAAGAAGAACAATCGTCACCCGATTATCAACCACCAAAAAAGCATCACTACCGAACGCCAAATTGGGTACGCGCTTTAATTGGGTTATTAATTTGTCTAGTAGTGGCCGGCGGGTTTTACGAATATCATAAAGTTCACTCAGTTGCCAAAGGGGTGTTTGGCGCTGGTGATGGAAAAATTAGTAAAAAGTTACAAAAAGGTGAACCAGTTTCCGTCCTGGCCATGGGAACAGATGTCGGGGCTTTAGATCGTGGTAACAAGGGTGGTAATACCGACTCTTTGGAACTATTTACTATTAATCCGAAAAAGAAAACAATTACTATGACTAGTATTCCTCGTGATATCCTAGTACGGGTTGAGACTAGTGATGGCCCTGATTACGTTAAAATCAACGCTGCTTATTCAATCAATGGACCAAAGCAAACTGTAAAACAAGTATCAGAATTACTTGATGTGCCGATTGATTACTATGCGGTTATTAACATGGGGGTTCTCGAAAAAGTTGTTAATTCCGTTGGCGGAGTCGAAGTTGATAACCCATTTGCCTTTGACTACGAAGGCCACCACTTCAAGAAAGGTAAACAACACCTTAATGGCGCAAATGCGTTGAAGTATTCCCGGATGCGGTATGATGATCCAAATAATGATTATGGTCGTCAAAAACGGCAACAACAAATTCTAAAGAGTGTCATTAATAAGTTCAAGGCTTCAGGTTCAATTGGTGCAGCTAACAAGATTTTAGATGCTGTTGGGGATGGCGTTAAGACCAATATTCCAATTGATGATATTGCGACCTTGTATGGTAACTACCACGGCGCAATGAACAATGTTAAGACCTACCATTTCCAAGGACAAAACGCAACGATCGAAGGAGTCTCCTTCCAGATTGCTAGTCCTAAAGAAATTAACCGGGTATCAAAACTGGTACGAGCTCAACTTGGCTTAAAGGCTAAGAACGTTGTTAACCACGAAACGAAGATGTACAAGTCACAACCACACTATAATGGCTACAATGAGACTGACTTTATCCTTCCTGGTGGTGCCAGTTACAATGATCCTGGTAGTGGTAATGGAAGTGATGAAGTTATTGGCAGCTCTCGTTCATCCCGACGGAGTACAAATGAGAATGAATCATCTTCAACATACACAGCGGGTAACAATGAAAGCTATAGTGAATCTCGAGCAGTTCCGACAACTGGAAATCAAACACCGACTGCTCCTATCCAGCATCATTATTCTACCCCTCAATACCACACTTATAATGGTTATCATTCAACTTATACCCATCCAACATATGGTAATCATTATGGATATACACATCGGTATTATTAATAAAAAAGCATTTTCGCAAAATTTGGACGAAAATGCTTTTTTATTATTCATTTTTAGTTTTATCAACAGGATGTTCAATTCGATAAATATCAAAGAAGTATTCACAAATAGTCTTGATAACGGCATAGAATGGAATACATAAAATCATCCCCCCGATTCCAGCAATATGGCCCGCAGCAAGTAATAACATAATGATTGTTAATGGGTGAATCTGAAGCGTTTTCCCGATGATATTAGGATAAACAATATTTCCATCAACTTGTTGAACAATAATCACCACCACAATTACCCAAATGATCTTATTTGGTGCCATCGTTAAAGCAACAAATAATGCTGGAGCAATCCCGATATAAGGTCCGATATATGGAATGATATTAGTCAAACCAGCAACAATTCCGAGAACAATTGCCAGCGGCTGACCAATAATAACGTAACCAATTGAGGTAAATACACCGACAAATAAACATTCAATCATTTGTCCAGAAATATAGGAAGATAGAGTTGAATTCATTTTACCAAGCAAGTCATTTACTTCTTTAGCATGGTGGGGAGAAAGCCATTTTTGAATACTTGGAATAAGTTTAGAACCATCCTTAAGCATATAAAATAGCATTACCGGAACAGTAATTGTTACCACTGTCACGTTCGTCAGCATACCAATGATATCCCCGACCCGTGTTGATAGGCCTTGCAAAACCTTTTGCGCATATCCTGCTAGTTGGTGATCAAACTGTCGGTAATATGCATTTAGATCCACATTTCGCAAGAATGAATGCTCAATTGTATCATTAATAAGGTGTTGAATTCCCGTGACTGTCTGCGGCATATTACGTACTAATGTTGAAATTTCCTTTACAACTGGTGGAATTAACATGGCAATTCCACCAACAACAATTACGATCAATAAAAGTACGATTAATAAGCTAGCAATCCCACGATTCATATGAAAACGCCCAATTTTGATCTTCATAAAAAGCTTTAAGACTGGATTTAGCATATAATATAGGAATCCCGAGATAATCAATGGAACAAAAACTACTGAGATAAATGTTAAAAACGGCTGAAAAATAAACTGAATTTTTGTACATATCCAGATTAGAGTTGCCACTGTTAGTAATAGCAACGGCCAAAACAGCCAATGATAAAATTTTTGCTTAGACATAGTTACTCCCTAAAAGAAAAAAGAATCAGTAAGTCTATTATAAAAGACTCACTAACTCTTTTAAATTATAAAATTAATTTTCTGTAACAGAATTTGCAGTCACGTGGTACGTATGACCATTTCCACTAACAGTCCAATTATTAGTACCATTCTGTGTAGCAGTATAACCATCAACAGAATCAATAGATGGTAAATCACTTGTTGATTGACCTGCAATTCCACGATTATTTAATTGATTACCAATATGTTCTTTAACAATGTTACGTGCATCAGTTGCTGTCATTGTAGCCTGTGAAGAAGTACTGGAGTTTTGCTTAACAGTTGATGTTGCACCCGCTCCACTTTCTACTGACGAAGTACCTGATACGGAATACTTCATAGATGAGGAGCTATTGGTACTTGTGGAAGAATCATTTTGAGATGAATTCGTCGCATCACTAGCAGATGAATTAGAGCCATCTTCCTTATTAGTAGTTGTCTTTTTATTAGCAACCTTATCAGATTTCTCTGTATGCTTTTTAGTTACCTTACTTGAAGATACATCCGAACTACTCTGTGAATTTTCTTGAGATGAACTACTTCCACAAGCAGCTAATGTTAACATTAATGATCCAGCTGCAATAGTAGCAAATAATTTTTTGATTTTCATTTATACTTTCTCCTTGTTATTCTTTATTTAGTTATTATAACAGATTTTTGATCTACTAAAAATTATAAAGTAATAAAGAAACTTGGCTTAAAGTATCGAGAATATCCAACTTTTACAACATCGCCTGGTTCTGGCGCATGAACATAGGAACCATTACCCAATGAAATAGCAACATGGTAAGGGGCACTATCACTACCAAAGAATAGTAGCGAGCCCTTAGGAGCATTCATAACATCACGTTGATGTGTACCGAGAGTGGCTTGTTGGTAAGTGGTTCGGTAGTTAGAACCTAATCCATATGCCCATTGAACTAGCCCAGAACAATCAAATCCAGCAGGAGTATTTCCCCCCCATACATACGGTACACCTCGTTGTGACAAAGCGCGATCAACTTTGGAATCTACATTATTCTTTTCTGACAAAATTCCTTCAGCATCAGCATGGTATTTCTTACCATTAACCGTTACATCACTATTTTGAATTAGAGCACCGTCATTACCAAAGTAGTATTGATGCCCCCAATTACTATAGATAGAGTTATCTAGTCGAACACCATCATCACCAAAATAGTAGGTATGTCCAAATGCATTCATGAATTTATTATCCCAACGTGCACCATCATCACCAAAATAGTAGGTATGTCCAAATGCATTCATGAATTTATTATCCCAACGTGCACCATCATCACCAAAATAGTAGGTACGACCCCAATTGTTATAAAAATTATTATCTAAACGGCTTCCATCCGCTTGGAAGTAATAAGTACGACCCCAATTGTTATAAAAGCCATTATCTAAACGGCTTCCATCCGCTTGGAAGTAATAAGTACGACCCCAATTGTTATAAAAGCCATTATTTAAACGGGTTCCATCTGCTTGGAAGTAATAAGTATGGTTATCTTGATCTAAAAAGTAATCTTTTTGTTGTTGTCCCTGATCGTTGAAGTAATATTGTGCACCATTAATATCTTGAACACCAGTGGCTTTTTGACCATTGCTGTAATAATAGGTATTACCATCTTGTTGTTGCCAACCATTTAATTGATTATCTGTAGCTTGTGGTGTTACTGCAACTGGATTAGAAGCTTGATTTCCATTGTTAGCATCTTGTTGTGGTGCTTGATAAGTGGTATCTGTACTTACTTCGTTTTGTTCATTAGTAACCGTTTGATCAGAAACTTCAACTTGTTGTGAAGTTACCGGTGTAGCAACAGTATCTGTAGTATCAGCATTTGCTACACTAGTAGTTGATACTCCAAAAGCAACTGCTACGGTAGCAATTGCCATGTAGCACCAATTTTTACCCTTCTTAAACATTTTGTAGTGTTTCTGTTCTTCCATTATTAATGAATCCTACCTTCCGTTTTTTCTTTCGATAAATTTAACGATTATTACTTTATCATAAAAAAAGAACTTATAGGCAAACTAAGGTACATTGTTAAGTAACAATAATGTTTGCAATAGTAATGTAATGAAAACGTTACATTTAAACTAAAAGACAACCTACACTATAAAAGTATAAGTTGCCATGTTATATATCTAAAAAATTATAAACTAAATGCTACACGATCATAACGTGTCAAGTCATAAGTATTAATAACATTTCTTAGAGAATTAGTATAAGTTGATGCAGTAGCATATCCATCGGCTCGAATTAAGTAAGTAGCCGTGTTAGCATCACGAACACCAATTAAGTTATGATACCGACTATTTTTAATTAAGAAATCAGTATGATCTTGAACACTGGCATTGTTATCTGGATAACGACGGAATGCATCGTTAATCAATACCATTCGACCACCATATTCTTCATATGTTGGCATATTGACTGACATACCATTATAACTACCTTTAATACCAAATAGATTATGGTACGTTGATGCTAGCGTTGATTTTCCCCATGCACTTTCTAAAATCGCTTGAGCTAATGTTAGTGAAGGTAAAATTTGATGCTGTGCCCATCCTTGAATTGCACCATTAACAATACTACCAATAAATGCATTATTTGAACTTAATCGACCTTGATTATCAAAGGTTAAGTCTCCATAGCCTAAGTTAATTGTAGTATTCGTGGCCCTAGATCCATCACTACCAAAATAATAAACATTACCAAAGGCGTTCATAAATCTATTATCCCATCGGGCGCCATCGTCACCAAAGTAGTAGGTACGACCCCAGTTATTATAGAAACGGTTATCCCATCGGGCGCCATCGTCACCAAAGTAGTAGGTACGACCCCAGTTACTATAGAAACGGTTATCCCATCGGGCGCCATCGTCACCAAAGTAGTAGGTACGACCCCAGTTACTATAGAAACGGTTATCCCACCGAGCGCCATCGTCACCAAAGTAGTAGGTACGGCCCCAGTTTGTGTAAAAATTATTATCTAAACGGCTTCCATCTGCTTGGAAATAATAAGTCCTACCCCAGTTACTATAGAACCCATCATTTAAGCGTGTTCCATCTGCTTGGAAATAATAAGTATGGTTATTTTCATTTAAGAAATAATTTTTTTGCTGTTGTCCTTGACCATT
>NZ_CANCWY010000030.1:0-13919 GCF_947381695.1 Limosilactobacillus sp. DJ3M12
GATTGTACGGTAACACCATTAAAGACCTTGATGGGTTTTTCTGTCCACTTAAATGTTCAACTTAAATTTTACAATCTACCGTTTTTAAATCAATGGTACAGCAAGTAACAAAAAACGGTAAAGATAAGAAATTATCTTATCCTTACCGAATATCATAGAACCATAATTATACAGAACAGGACGTTGAACACTGCCAAAAGCAGTTAAATCAACGTCCTCGCAAAGTGTTAAACTATGAAACCCCATATGAAGTATTTTTTGACAAACCGTTGCACTTAGTTTGACAATTTGCCCCTCATAGAAAAGCTCCAGAAATAAAAGCGACCGGAGCCAAGCTTCTGCTTAATAACGGTCACTTCATAGCTGTTTATTACCTGCAATAGGTGATTTTTATCCAATGCTACTTGATAAATACTGGTACATATCTTAGCCATTTCCTTTTTAATTTAAACTGTTCATTGCCTCCATAACGATATCGTTAATAGTCGGTACAAGAGAATCATCAAATTCTAGGGGATCGGTCATGTAAGTCGCACCGCCACCACGCTTAGAACGTTGAACAATGATACTATCACAAACTCCCTTTGAATTACTACCGTCACCTAAGAAATAAGGAACAATTAATAATGGATTAATGGGATTAATTAGTTGTAGTCGTTTATGAAAATCAGGTTCACCATGGTTAACACCTAGGTCAATATTAAGGTCAAGTGTTTGAAGCTCTTTTTTAATCTCTAACAATGCTTTTTGAGGCCGAGAAGAGTGTTTGGACCCATGAGCAATCACGAGAACATTTAGGGGTGTCGCTAATGACTGCCTTTTAATTACGTCATAGATGGCTTCTTTAAAGTAATTGATAACACTCGGCTGAGTGGCTAATGGGGCGGTAACCCGATAACTGAATCCGAGCTGCTTGCTTAGCATTTCAATTGGTGCTGTAATATCACGTTCAAGATGAATAGCACTAAAAAGTAGGACTGGAACAACAATAATGTCGTTGATTCCTTCACTACAAAGGTCTTTTATTTGTCCTTCGATGGGGTAATTGCTACTACCCAAAATAGCTAGTTTTTGGGGGCTAGAGGTGAAGTCGTTCCCTAACTTTTTAACGAACTTTTGAATCTGAGCGAAACGATTGGGGAACTTATCACCATGAAAAACATAAATAATACCATTTTTTTTCATAATTCTGTCATCTCCCTAATGATATTAATTTTAGTATATCCTCTTGTAAAAAGCTTTTCAAACTAGGCGTTTATAATATTATTCGTTAACATATTTTTTTATGCATTACAGTAATATCCTAATAATATTGCTTGATAATAGGTCACCCCGCCCATTGAAAAAATACTCACAAGGTGTAAAAATAGAGATATAAGTTGAAGTTTAAGATGAAAGGTGGGTTTATGGTGAAACTAGTTGTTATCGGTGCAGGAATGGCTGGGAACCGGTTGGTTGAGGAACTGCTCAGAAGTGGTGACCAGCGATATCAAATTACAATTATTGGTGCAGAACCATATCCTGGATATAACCGAATTCAGTTATCAGAAGTCCTTGAAGGTCAAATGGCGTGGAATGAAATTATCACTAACTCTGATGAATGGTACCGCCAGCACCAGGTTGAATTTATTAAGGATGATCCTGTCGCAAGCATTAATCGTCGTCAAAAAGCTGTCCAAACGCAAAGTGGTAAAAAATTTGGTTATGATAAGTTAGTTATTGCTACCGGATCTCACCCGTTTATTCTCCCAGTTCCCGGCAGTAACTTAACTAATGTTTTAGCTTTTAGGACGATTGCCGATGGAAAACAAATGGAAACCGTTGCTAAGCACGGTGGTAACGCGGTAATAATTGGTGGCGGGATGGAAGGACTAGAGGCTGCCGCCGGATTAAAGCATCAGGGAATGGCAGTAACGGTCGTCGAACTAGCTGACCACTTAATGCCGAATGCCCTTGACAAGGCTGCTAGCAAGTTACTGAGAAAGGACTTAGAAGACCAGGGGATTAGTTTCAGGTTAAGTACCAGCGTAACTTCTATTGCTGGTTCAACATCGGTTACCGGTGTTAAGACCAAGGATGGTGAAGAACTCTCCGCTGACCTTGTAGTAATGTGCCTTGGTATTCGGCCAAATATTGACATTGCTAAACAGGCTGGTCTGGATTGTGATCATGGAATTAAGGTAACTGATTACTTGCAGACAAGTGATACAAATATTTACGCAATTGGTGAATGTGCAGAATGGAATGGTCAAACAATTGGAATCGTTGCTCCATGTTATCAGCAGGCAGGAATTGTTGCCAAAGTTCTTACTGGAGATAAGGCACAAAAGTACCGTCCAGAATTGTCATCAATGCAGCTAAAAGTTCCCGGAATCGACCTCTTTTCTGCTGGTCAGATTAATAACCATGGCGAAGATAATAATTCAATTAAAGCATTAGACGATGTTAACCGTAATTACGAGCGGGTCTTTGTCAATAAAGATGATGAAGTCGTGGGGGTAATCCTTTATGGTGACGTAACTGATAGTAACCGTGACTTCTTGATGATAAAGAAGCACAAACCAGTTGATCAGTTAACCCCATTTTCCGTGCTAGTAAAGCGGGGCGTAGCCGTTAACAATACATCCAATATTGCTGATGAAATGGATGATAATGATATTGTTTGTGGCTGTAACAACATAACTAAAGGACAAATTATTAAAGCAATTCACGATAAGAACTTATCATCGGTTGCAGAAGTTGGTAAAGCAACTCGGGCTGGAACCTCTTGTGGTAAGTGTAAGCCGATAATCTCTGCAATTTTAAAAGCAGAGCTAGGGGATAAAGCACAGGCTGATAAAGATACTCTGTGTTCTTGCACTGATCTTGGCCATGACGAGATTATGGCTGCTATCAAGAAGAATCATTGGACCACTAGTCAACAAGTGATGGAAGGCTTACATTGGAAACGGAAGGGCGGCTGTAATAAATGTCGGCCAGCCTTAAATCTTTATCTAAGTGTTTGCTTCCCTCATGAACATAAGGATGAAAAACCTTCACGGTGGGCCAATGAACGATACCTTGCTAACATTCAAAAGGATGGTACCTACTCTGTTGTTCCACGAATGACCGGGGGGGCGACTACTGCTGACCAGCTAATTGCATTTGGGAAGGTTGCAAAGAAGTACCACGTCCCAATGGTGAAAGTTGTCACATCGCAACGGTTGGGGATGTATGGCGTTAAACGTGAAGACTTACCCGCCATTTGGAAGGATCTTCATGACCTTGGCGGAATGGAATCGTCTGAAGGGTATGAGCAATCATTGCGTGAGACCAAGGCGTGTGTATCAAAAGATTGGTGCCGTTTTGGGACGATTGATTGTGCACATTTAGCACAACGGATTGAAGATGAGTTTAAGGAGATCGATTCGCCAAAGAAGTTGAAACTAGGGGTATCAGGCTGCCCACGGAGTTGTGCAGAATCACTGACGAAAGACTTTGGTGTAATTGGTTATGGTGGTCAATACCGGATTTATATTGGTGGTAATAACGGGACGACTGTCCATACTGGTAAAGAAGTAGCAACTGTCAAAACAGAAGATGAAGTGCTAGAGTATTTTGGTGCTTGGCAGCAGTGGTTCCGTGAAAACGGTCACTATGGCGAACGAACATGGCAAGCACTCGATCGTGAAGGCTGGGATACGGTCATTGGAATTTTGAATGATGACGAAAAACGGCAAGCATTATATAATCGGGATATTGATGCGCGGTCAGCTTACCGCGAGCAACACCTCCACAAGGGTGTCTGGCAAGATGCTTATGAGAGTAAGCAAATGGTTAATGACCTCTTTACTTCCAAGGATATTACCCTTGTTCAAAAGAAGGAGGGTGACGAATGATGAGCAGGACTGTATTTATTCGTAACTTAGCAGACCTCCCTAAAGGAATGGGGTTCAAGGTTATTAATGGTGATGAGACTATTGACGTGATTCGTACCGATGATAACCAGGTATTAGCGATTGGTAATGTTTGTCCCGGCTGTGGCTTTCCTCTGTCAGATGGTTGGGTTTGCGGGACTGATGTAGTCTGCGCTAAACGAAACGAACGGTTTAACGCGACAACCGGGGTAATGACCGATGGTGGAATTAACGTTGACCCGCAAATTTTAGATAAGCACCTCCGTGTTCCAACATACCCGGTTAAGGTTGAAGATGGTAAAGTTTATCTAACCGTTAAACATTAGGAACCATTATCAGGAGCTGGTAATTTGCATCCTTGATAGGGCAAAAAAGAGTTAGCAGTGAGGGGCCGTGACATAAATCCCCTACATAGTTGAAAATGCTACAGATCAGTACACAAAGAGGACTCTAGTGTTCGGAAAATCCGAACGCTGGAGCCCTCTTTGTGCTTACGCGTCACTCAAATATGACTATAATATTCATTCCTCAAATAGACTGCTACGTAAGCACACCATAACGACACGTCTATAAATTGTCAGCAGGACCTCCTATACTGAAATCATCAGTAAGGAGGTCTTCTTTATGGAAGAAAAGCATGACATTGTAGCTTCAAAATTTTCAACCAAGCCAATTTCACATGGCCAAAGTCAACGGCAACCGCATGTCGCAGCTCAAATGGAAAAAGCTGGGATTAAATTAGTTATTTTTAAAGGTGCTAGTTCCAACCTAGCGGTTGAACTAGCTAAAGTAATGGTCCGCTATGCTCGTTAATTGGCAAGCTCCTGATAAAGTCTATTTGGTTTGCGGTAAGACTGACCTTCGCAAAGGAATCGATGGTCTAGCCATGGTGATCGCCGAGAACTATGGCTTAGAATTGTATAGTAATTCTTTATTTCTATTTTGTGGAAGTCGCAATGATCGCTTTAAAGCACTCTTTTGGGACGGCGAAGGATTTATTCTTCTTTATAAACGCTTTGAGAATGGTCATTTAAAATGGCCCAAAAGTAGTAAAGAGATCAAATTACTTAATAAGCGACAACTAGCAAATCTGCTTAAGGGACTCAATCCATTTCCGACACCGCAAATTCACCGTGCTATTCCAGGTAATCTATATTAGGGCTGTTTAAATTCCTTCCGCTTTGATATAATAATTGAAGATTTATCAAGTGAGGAGGTGACGTAGTATGGATAGCAAGGAATTAGAGAAGGAAAATCAGAGGCTAAAGGCGCAATTAGCTAGCGCTAATCAGCAAATTGATTACCTTCGTCAAATCATTGCCGGACAAAAGGAACAGCTCTTCGGGAAAAAAACTGAAGTTATTGAAAAGGTAGTAAGTGGTCAAGAATCACTATTTAGTGATGAACAATTAACGTCATTACAGTCACCTGATCTTTCAGTAACTGAAGTTACTGAAACAAAAGTTATCAAAGCAGTGCGTCACCATTCCAAACGGAAAAAGAGTGGGCAACGGACCGCTTTTTTTGATTCCTTACCCCAAGTTAATGAAAGCGAACCGCTATCCGATCAGACATGTCCAAACTGTCATCATGAACTCAAAAAGGTAGGCACCAAGTTAGTACGACGAGAGGTTTGTGTAAAGCCGGCTGAACTTTATTGTAAGAATTATTACCAAGCCACTTACAAATGTGAAAATTTCCATCCTGGTGGTAAAGCTATCCTAATAAACAGCGGAACACCAAAGGCGTTACTAAATCATAGTTATTTATCGAGTAGTATTTTAGCTCAGGTAGCGAATTACAAATTTAATTTAGCGCTACCGTGTCATCGACAGATGAAACTTTGGCACGCCGTCGGCTTGCCAGTTCAGGATAAAGCCTTAGACCGTGCCCTAATTAAAGTTAGTCAGCGATACTTAAAGCCACTATACCAGGCCCTTATCAAATTAATTCAATGTGAAGCGGTAATCCATATGGATGAAACACCATTCCAGGTCCTTGATAGCCGCAAAGCCAATGGCTATTTCTGGGTGACGAGAACGACTAAGGAATTCAGTCACCATCAAATAGGTGTTTTCCATTATGCGAATAGTAGATCGGGACAAATGGTTGGGAAAATCTTAGGCGAGAATTACCCGGGGATTATTATGTGCGATGGCTATAATGGTTACAGCAATCGCCTTTATCCTCGAGCAAAATTCGGTTCTTGTTTGGTCCATATTCGCCGTGAATTTATTCGAATTACCAAACTTTTAAAACCAAATCAACGCCGCCAGACAAAGGCATGGCGGGCAATTGAGCTATTAAGTCACGTTTTCCATACGGAAAACGGCCTAAAATACCAAAGTTCAAAGGAAAAGTTGGCCTTGCGAAAGGAGAAGATAAAACCACTGCTTGATCAATTCTATGATTATCTAGTGAAGATTGAGCACCCAATGGGTAAACTACGAAAAGCAATTGAGAATGCGCAAAGGCTTCGCCAACGTGTATATCGTATTTTTGAGAATGGTCAAGTGCCACTAAGTAATAATGCGGTTGAACAAACAATCCGCCCATCGACTTTAATTCGCAAGAATTGTTTATTTGCGAAAAGTACCGCGGGAGCTGAAGCTAATGCGGTTTTCTATACTTTAGTAGCAACGGCTAAAATGAATCAGTTAAATCCTTATCGCTACTTCAAATATTTATTTGAGGAGCTACCCAACCGCAAGACGGTAAGTCTTGAGGCTTATTTGCCATGGGCAAAAGTAATTCAAGAGAATTGTCACCAATAAGTAGGGCGATCGTGATCCAAGCTTGAGGATCACGACCGCCTTTTTCAATACGTGTCGTTATGGTGTGCTTACATTAGATAAGGTCTTAGACAGCCCATTAATAAGTAGCGCAGCTGTGTCTTGATTTAAAGAATAATGGTGCCACTTGCCCTTCTTAGTCACGCGGACTAGCTCCTCTTTCTCTAATACTTTCATATGGTGAGAAAGGGTGGGCTGGGTGAAATCAAAATTTTTAAGAATATCACAGGCACACATCTCTCCACAGGAAAGCATTTCAAGGATTTGTAACCGATTTGATTCTGCAACGACTTTTAACAAACTTGCTAGCTTTTGATAATCCACTTACATTCCTTCTCACATAGATATTTATCTATATGATAGGTTGCTCAAACTTAGATGTAAACCTAAATAGTGAATTTTTTGCAGTTAAAGGCTTGAAAGGCGGGCAGTGGGGAAGCAAGCATATTACAAATGTTATCTTTACGTCGTATTTCCATTCTTTATGACGGAATTAGGTATGCTACAATGGTGATAGGAAAGTTACACCGTTTTCAATGGTCGGAAGAAGGTCGGAAATATGGCGGAAGAAAGACTATATACTATCAATGAGATCATAAGAGAAGCGGGTATAGCGCGTTCAACTTTTGATAAATTTGCTGAAGCCAATAACTTACGTCCAGTAAAGACAGAGAAACGAGGGAAGAAGTTCTATTCCTTGAAAGATAAGGAATTTGTGGTTTCTCACTACGTAAGTGGGAAAGGGAAAGAAGAAAAAGAAAAATTTACCAATCACAAAGCTGAACGGCACGATGAAATCGTTGAGTTACTTCGCGAACAGGTTCAGCAGCTTAAGAAAGCCAACGAACAACTCGTCCACGATAATGACATCCTGACAGACCAATTGAAAGTCAAGGATGATCAAATCGCAGCCGCCCACCAACTAGCTGATCAAGCGCAAAAGTTGCATCTTGGACTAGAGAAACAGGTTAAAGCCCTCACAGGAGACACTAACAAGCCCGTAGTGGACGGCGAATCATCTGATATTACTAATTCATCGATTGATCAGCAAACGCCTGCAGATGGCCCTACAGACCAAAAAAAAGCCACTCGCAAACCGTGGTGGCATATCTTTTAGTAAGTTGTTAAATTTGAAGTGTTGTTTTGACGGGAGTAATGTCGAGTGTATAGCCGACAACCTTCCGTCCTTTTTTTTCCGTCGTAAGATAAAATATTGTCTTTGGGTAAAGCTCTCCAAGTTCCTTTAAGCTGACACCTAGAACCCGTTGCCGAAAGCGGCCAGCACTCCATTTTCGCGGCTTTCCATCATTATCCGTTCCAAGGAACCAGCTTTGCCATTCTTCCATGCTTCCCCTAATGGTCGCTTTTTGAAGTTTCCCCATCGAGTTCGCATTCCAAAGCTTAAGTAAAGTCAGCGTATACTTAGAACGGACAGTTGCCAATTCCGAGAGCTTAAACGAGTAGTAATTTTGCTTTAGTTCGAAAACAAATGGGGCAACCTTCTTGCTGAACTGAAATTCAATCTTCCCGTCCTCAACAATTTCAATGTAATCAAAGAGCGAAGTCATCAAAATTCCATTCATACCATTTTTGTACGTCCGAAGATAAATGGCTGTTTTAGTGTTTAATGCTCGAAATGCTTCGCCGACCCGCTGGTAATTTTTCCCAGAACTGTTCAACCCCAGATGACGTATAATATCAATCATTTGGACAATGTATGTCTGATCACTGGTATCCTCGGCTTTCACGAAGCTAAAGCAATAGTCCAGCACCTTATGTTCAAAAGTTGTTAGATTACCAAATGAGCGTGCCAAATCATTAGCTTGCGTAACTAAATAATTTTGGCGACTAAGTAAGTTACTAATGGTTTTATCCATTTTCTTGTTCTGAACGACAGCCATAATTCTTCCCCCAAATATATCATATTTTAAGAATATCATTTCTACAATATTTATGCAATCTATGGTATCAATGACGTACTAAAATGGTATCAATGACGTACTAAAATGGTATCAATGACGTACTAAAATGGTATCAATGACGTACTAAAATGGTATTTATCTCCGCTGAACCCCTTGATATTAAAGGATTTTGCCCCCTTCTAATGTATATTAAATGTAATAATAATGTATTTACTTAATGTATGACCTTAGCAAATTGAAAAAATAAACTCATACCTCCAAAATTATAGTTTTAACGTTGTAAATCATTATCTTGATTAAGTTGTTTTGTAATATTGTTTTTAAGTTGTTGATTAGTCTGTTGTAATTGTTCGTTAGTAGCAAGTAGAATTGCTTTTTTTAATTTGATAGCTGGGTCATTCATTAGTTTTAGTTCTTTACGGTGGTCAAATGGTTTATCGGATCTTTCAATGCTTGATGGGTCTAAATAGGCGCTGTGTTGTGGAGCTGGATTACTTTGCTGATTTTGAGTTGGCTGGGTTAATGTTTGTGTGATTTGGTTAATAAAGTTTGTGGCTTCGGTTTTAATCTTTTGGAGAACTTTGGTTGTGGTGTCCATGAGGTATTTTAGGGTCTGGCGTAGGTGTTGTTGACGTCCAGTGTCGGAAATAACCGGTTGAGCTGTTTCATTGGGTTTTAGTAATGATGATTCTACTTTGTGTTCAGGTGCGTTCTCGGCAATGGTATCAACTAGTTGGTTTTTGTAGCCGTTAATTTGTTTTTGCATGATTTGATTATCGTTTTGGAGTTGTTGATTTTGGTTGCTTAATTGCTGGTTGGTATTTGTTAAATCGGCTTTTTCGGTGCGTTTGCTGGTTAACTCTTTTGTTATGTTATTAAGTTCATCGTGATAATTTTGTTTGTCTGTTTCCCAATTAGTCCGTTGTTCTTGACGCCACTCGTCTAGTTCCTGTTCGATTTGGGTTACATTGTTTTCTGTTACGGTAATTGGTTGATTATTGGCATCGGCTAAGTCGTTTCGGTCAATTTCTTGTTGAGCGGCTTTGATACGTTGGAGTTTATGCTGTTTGATTTGTTCGTCAGCGTCATTAATCTGGTTTTGCAGATTTTGTAATTGCTGCCGTTGTTGAGTCAGTTGTTGTTCTTGTTGCTTCTGCTGCTCTTCGGTGGCTTTTTGTTTTTCTTCGGCAGCTTGGGCATCGGTCTCGGCTTGTTGCTTAGCCTCCCGAGAGCCTCTAGCAGCCTTTGTAATGCCGTTTGCCATTTCTAGGGGTGAAAGGTCGTTACCGTCTTTATCGACCGCTTGCTGGCCTGTGGTAGCCTCGTAGATGTTCTTTAGGTTCTGAGTGACGGTTGATACTTGTGATTGGACGTCATTATTTTGGCTAGTTAAGTTCTCAGCTTGGTCTTGTAATGACTTAACTGCTTTTTGGTGGTCTGCGATTTCTTGATGTTGAGCTTTCAATTGTTCCATGGAAAGCCCGGTTTGAATGGTCTTATCTTCCTTGGTTTTGCGCTCAAAATCGAGGATTTTTTTATTTTGAAGGACCTTGTAGGTCTTGTGTAGTTCATTTTCCAAGCATTTCAAGGCAAACTGGTCCATGTTGGCCCGGAACCATTTTGTAGCGTCACGGCCAGAACAAACTTTACCTGTTACCGCTTGATGTAGACTGACTAGTGCTTGATTTAAGGAATTAGTAGCGTGAGCAGCCCGCTTTTTACCGCCTCTCGTCATGCCAAAGGTAGCTAATTCATAATGAATGTGAGAGATTCCCATCTCATCATTATTGGTGGCGTAGCGTCCACGGTGTAAGTAGTCACCAACATTAACTCGTGAATTATCTTTAAGTGTCCAGCCAACGTTATTGTTAGTGGCGTGAATCAATGCCCGATTGAAGCAATCATAAAATTTTTTGGCGACTGTAATGTTATCCGAAATTGGCTTGCCATTATTGTCTTTCAACTTAAAAACTAAGTGCGTTGAACCATCAGGTAACTGCTCTTCAGAGTATGAAGAAGCCGGACAAAATTTTTTCATTAGTTCACTTTGAACTTCCATATTGCCAATCGTTAAGATCGCAGTGGTTTTCTTTTTACCACTCAGATAATTTTTAACGCTTCCGTATTGACGTTCTGGATGATTCTTTTCACGTTGGTGTTGATCATGTTCATCAACGTATTCCTGAAAGTGTTCTTGATTCCACTGTGTTAAATCATCGCGGATCTTTTGGGATTCACCGTATATGTTAAACTGTGTTTCATCGAAAACGATGTCCTTATTGGAATGATTAATGCTACTATCGTGTTCGACATGCTTCTGCATACCAGAATATCCATTAGTATCTTTTGCCTGCAAGTCAGTAGTTACCGTACATTTAATTGACATCTTCCATCACCTGCTCGTACTTATTACTAAGTATATTATAGCAGTTTCGTATGAAATAATGTTGGATAGTTTATCCAACTTACTAGCTCCCTAGTCAAAATGGAGTAATCCATTTTGCCGGTCGCTCTGCTGAGGGCATTAGGAACACATTTCCTAATAACTATTTATTTACTTTTTGAGATTACATTCAAAAAGTAAATGTTACCTTTTTCATTAAAAGGTAACGCGAAAATAAAAAATTCCCAATGCCTTTTGGCAAAGGGAATTTTTTACAATCCAGCTTTAACATTTAGTTAATCTGGATTGTTCCCATTGGGAAATTCATTATCATGTAATGGATTCTTTCCCAATGGTTTTGCATGACTTTGTTCCTGCTGCTCTTGTTTTATTTTAGCCACAAATGCAGTCACAAAATCATGCAAATCTTTTTTCGCAAATGGCTTTTGATCATCACCAATTTGCAAATCAATAATGCTGTTTAAGCGTTGCATTAAGTCATCATTATTGCTGGCCGAAGTTAGCATAGCTTCGGCCAATTCCGCTTTCCATTTTAGTTCGTTTAAGGCTAAAACATCAGCGTTATGTTTCATCTGGAGCTTCTTATACTCCATATCTTCAGGAACAGTACGACCACTCAGTTTTTTGGCTTTAAGTTCTTGCCAACGGGCAATTGATTTAGGGGACATCATGATAAAAACTTCTTTCTATTAAGTAATTAGATTAACTATTATGAGAAGTTAACAGTCAATCTCTTGCCCAAAGCGTTAGCAATTTTGGTTAAAGTATCAATACTGGTGTTAGCGCCGCTTTCAATTCGTGCAATTGTTGATTGAGGAACATCAGAAACAGTAGCTAGATCTCGTTGAGAAAGGCCTGATTCTTTTCTAACCTTAGTTAATGCAATGGCACTCTCTAACTTAGTTGTTTCGTTTTCAAATTCCTTTTTAAATGCCGGATCCTTTAATTGTTCATTTAAGTAGTCTTTAAAATTAATGTTGCTCATAATTATTGCTCCTTTCGGTTGGCAAAGTATTCGTCACGTAATTTCTTAGCATGATTAATTTCTCGTGGCGGTGTTTTCTGGGTTTTCTTAGTAAAGCCATGGGTAATAACGTAGTGAACGCCATCAACGTGAAAATAAAGGCCACGTTGTTGATTATTACTAACCCGAGAGCGAATTTCATAGAGGTTCTTCTCCAGTGGCTTAACCCAGTTATGTTGAATTCCAGCACTAAGTCCATAAGTTGCGACCATGTTAATCCGTGCTAATAACTTTGCTTTAGCTTTAACGTCAAGACTATCTAAATATTCTGCAAATTCAGTATGGCCATTAGGGCGAGTATAAAATTCAAATTCTAAATCTTCCATGCCCTAATGATAGCATATATTGTATCAATTATCAATATATGCTATCTAGAACAACTACCGTGCTTCGCTTGCTGGACTCGTTAATCAGAACGGTTTATGACTAAACCTAACCTGATTAACGAGTGAATTTTTTGGGGGGGAGTGCTTAATCGAACTTAACTTCATCGAGCATTTGTTCTCGGCTGACTTGATCCAGACCTAAATATTTTAAGGTCATGGCTTCTGAGGAATGATTAAGCAGCGACATCACTAAACCGATATTGTAATGAGTTTGTGTGTAGACCCGGTAAGCCCCAGTTTTTCTCATTGTGTGAGTACCGAGGTAGTTAATCCCAAGTAAATCGCCAGTTTTAGCCATGATTTTGTAAAACTGTTTTTCAGTGATGTGCCGATCGGGGTGTTTAGTCGATGGAAAAAGCCAATCTGAGTGGAGATTTTGTTGGTTTAGCCACTGAAAATAGTCTTTTAGGTCTTGTTTAACTGGTTTTAGGTACAAAGTATTGGGCTTTCCGGTCTTTTTATCCCGAATATAAGCATTTTTAGCGATAGTCCCATCGTTATTGAAGATTTCATTGCGTCTGAGAGCTAATAAATCGGACACTCGGAGTAACGTTGCCTTGCCAACTTGGAAAATTGTGTAATTTCGGCGGCCAGCTTTAAAATTATGTAGGAGAGTATCTTCGACTTCATGCAGGATATTGGAATCTTTGATGGGTAAAACGAGTTGTTTCATGATTAATTGCTCCTTATTTAGGGACTACTTTTTGTATATATAAATTAAAAGCCCCTATATTCTGATTATAGAATACAGGGGCTTGCCATAGCAACATTCTTTAGGGGTTATTTATTAAAAATAACCCCTTAACTAATTGGGCAATACGTTTTTTTAGTTTCATCGCGCGTTTGTCGAAACACAATCATTTTTTGTTCATGTGTGCCTTTTGCTTATGCCGGATCAGGTAATGGCCAGTGAATACTTTTAGCTTGTGGTGGTATTACTGGACACCTACAAATAAAATTTGGTGGATTTAAAAATGGCAGATTGCAAGAAATAACTTGAACGAATTTAGTGACGTAGATTAAGCAGGAAGATCTCGATTGGTGTATGCCAATTAAGACATTTAAGTGGCCGGGAATTCAAATACCAATTAATTTGAATCAGCTTGTGATCGCTTAACTCTTCAATGGCTTGGCCTTTGGGAATAAAGCGTCGTAAAACTCGGTTACGGTTCTCATTACTGCCGCGTTCATGTGGTGAATAAGCATGAGCAAAATAAACCGGAGTATCAGTTCGCTGCTCAATTGCCTGGTAGTTAGCGAACTCTTTACCATGATCTACGGTAAGCGTCTTGAGCTTGTCTTGAAGTTGACTAGCTAGTTCAAGCACGGCTTGAGTCATGGACTGACTGTCGCGACCATGGAGCCGTTTAACAATTGTCAGGCGACTCTTACGCTCCACAAAAGTAGCCACAGCTTGGCCTTTACGTTTGCCAGAAAGTACGGTATCAGCTTCAAAGTGGCCGAATTCCTGGCGAGTTTCGACTTTATGAGAACG
>NZ_CANCWY010000031.1:0-13752 GCF_947381695.1 Limosilactobacillus sp. DJ3M12
TACTCATGTCAGTGACATTACTAGTGTCCCAATCAGCCAGCGAAGTTAAATCGCTAATTGAATTGCTTTCAAACATGCTACTCATGTCAGTGACATTACTAGTGTCCCAATCAGCCAGCGAAGTTAAATCGCTAATTGAATTGCTTTCAAACATGTGGCTCATGTCAGTGACATTGCTTACGTCCAAATTAGAGCCATCAAATTTATTTAAGCGTGAATGTGCAAATGCATATGGCCAATCTGTTCCAATCGCTTTTACTTTTTGATTACTTGTTTTGCTGAAAGCGATTGTTCTTTGTCCCGACTTAGCTTTATAAGAAAGTGAACGTATAGTCTTAGGCGTAATACCAACTTGTTTACCAGCGGTACTAATACCAGCTTTTTCAAAATCAGCTTCATTTGGCACAATTACGTGATCAGCATCACCGGTATAATCAGTTAATTGATAATAATCACCTTGCACATGGCCTTTCCAAGCATTTACATCAAGCTTGCCCCATGTAGCTTTATCAAAGCCACCATTAACCGCGTTATTTGAACCGGTCAAAGCCACCTTGGACGCTAATAACGACGAAAAGTTAAAGCTTGAATTTTGATTTACTGATAATGACAAATTATCAGACAACTGTTCATTACTTGGGTTGCCAGCAGCACTTGTTTGCCGATTCGGGACTGGAGCATTAGTCTTATCAACGCCCGTATTAACTTGACCAGCTGTCAAAGCTACATTATTTACTTGCTTAGTTACACCTTCAGCCGGCGATCCTGACGCTTGCCTTAGGATCGTTGAGTTAGTTGTGTCACCAGACGAAACCATTGAACCTGATGAATTAACTGAACCAGCACCAGTCGACGTACGTGTAGCTCCTGTCGAACCGCTGGTACCGGAATCTTTGTTAACAACCTCAACACTATCGTTACCAGCACTTACCGTAGGATTAACATCAGCGTACGCGGCCCCATTTTGCAGATAAAAGACCGTTCCTAATAACACTGACGCAACTCCAATTGACAACTTGCGAATCCCATAATGGGGAACCCGCTTGGCATCATCTTCCATTTTGTGTTGAATATTGTTTTTAGATACCATCAAAGACACTTTCTTTCTATACGTTTATACTTTCAACGTTGTTTTGATTAATGACATAAGAATTGTTATTTTCTTAGATATGCTAAATAATCCTTATCCGGTAATTCGGAAAGGATTGATTTCAAATAATTAAATTGTCAAGTCACGGTTGTTTACTTCTCAAATTAAGAAAATTCGTGTTGCTAAATATAGAAAGTTAACGCAAGCCAAAGTATCATTTTCCATTGCTAAAATGTGCTTTACATAATTAGTTGGAATTTAAAGCTAAATAATAAAATCATTCATAAATAATTTCTATCCATAGCGTTGATAAATTAATCTCCCCAAAAATCACAGCATTAAATTATCAATTGCTAATACTTTAGTAATTAATCCATCTCCTTTTATCACGTACACAATTATAGTATAACTAAATTTACTAAAAACGTAAACCAATTAGATCATTTTCTTGTTTTTGATTTATCAACTAATCTATTATTTTATCTATATGGTGGATTATAGAATGAAGTTAGCCACCCAGTTGGTGGTAAATAAAAAACGCCATTCGGCGTGACATCAGGTATCATATTAAGTGAACCAAACCTATATGAAAGGATGTACGTCAAATGACGCACTTAAATGATACCATGTCTACTAGTTTATTGACTACTCATAAAAAGAATGCTCATCTTACTAAAGAAGAACGTGTGATGATTGCGACTTTAAAGTCGCAAGGACTTTCCAATCGCGCAATCGGTCGTCAATTAGGAGTGAACCACCAAACCATTAATAATGAGCTTAAACGTGGTACAGTTTGCCAAATCGGTAGTAGGCCAAACTGACTCAACAACTCTACCTTTTTGATCTGATAAATAAATTTTGCGAATAACCCTTTTATTATCATCACTAAATTTAATTTTTCCCTCATGGAGTTCTTTTTCAAATGTTTCTTTACTGAAACGCCAACCATTTTCAGGATGCTTAATTATTGAACAGTCAGAAGCTGTAATGTCATATTGAAGATTTGGACGCCAAGCAGAATTTCTGACATCAGACGCTCGCCAAGGACCTTTAGGATCATTGTCTGGATTCTTGTAATTCTTATTATTTTCCTTGGTTCTTGGTAGTAAGTTCAGTTTGAAGGCATCAGATTTTTGATATATCAGAATTATATTATGGTGCAGTGAGATTTCATTGCTATATCCTTTACTCTGCCTGTTATTGATCCAAATAACATCGGAAACAAAGTTTTCTCTACCAAATATTTGATCGAGTAAAACTTTGGCATAGTATATTTCGGAGTTATCTAATACTACCCATAAACTTCCATCGCGGCTTAACAGCTCATGTGCAATATCAATTCTATTTTTGAAAAATGTTAACCAAGATGCATGATTGAATTTATCATTATAAGGGAAATCATGTCCTGTATTGTAAGGAGGGTCTAAAAATATTTGCTTTATTTGACCTAAATAATGCTTTCTTAGACTATGCAGTGCAATTAAGTTATTACCCTTAATAATGAGATTATCATCATCGCTGAAATCAGTAGCTTCATGTTCTCCGTTTTTGTCATATCGCTTAGCATTAATCAACACTTTGGGTTCAAAAAGCTCACTAATTTCAGAATGTGCCAGTGTCTCATTGAGAAATGGCTCATTTGCATCAGTCTCATTATCGACATCTTCTTTACTCATGCCAGCCTTGAGAACTGTGTCTTTATAAGGAAAATCCAATACGACATCAGTAGAATCATTGATGAATTTGCCATTAATAGTTAATCCAATTCTATTAGCATACTTAGTAAAACTATCCTGCCAAAATTCCTTGTACTCAAAAACATCAAGGAACTGGTTCAATTTAAAAATTTCAGTATCGGCGACTTTTTCCGTGTATTGGTCATGGATTTGCTGATTAGCTAGTAGCGCCGTCATCAAATCACGGTCATAGTGGTCTAGATCTTCGATGACTTTATTCCGCTTTAGTGCTCCATTACTATCTATGTATTTATTGCCAAAGCCGGAGAGGACAGATCTTACTTGTTCCATAATTTTAGATTCAACTTGCATATTGTTCACCTATATCTATTTCTCTTTTTTCTCGAACATTTCCAGCCAAAGCTCATATGCCCGCTTTTCATCGGCATTCAATGAATTCAGCACACGTTCAATAGCTTGGTCAACAGTGGCATCTTGAGTAGCTACACTGAGCGCATTTTCCAGCGCATTAATCTTCAACACGGTCTTCTTTTGCAGACGAACTGTCTGGTAAGATTTACGCCCACTCTTGGGTCTGCCAGGGTGCTGCTTCTTGGGACGCTCCTGTTGATAATCCTTTTCGACCTGTTTGGTCATCTTCGTGGGGTCATAGGTCTCTTTTGGCTTGGAGATCTTTGTTTCCGTAATTGGTTTTGGTGACTTTTTCTTAGCGCTCTTATTGAATTCGAACTTAGCCATTATTTCAATTCAACCCCTTTGTCTGTTAGGCGGGTGACGATTTCTTTCGTCAGTGCATTGTAGATATAATGCAACCGGGTATCGTGCATATCATACTTGGTTAAGCCTTTTTCGGCGATCCCAGTACGGTCATAGCGCTTGAGACGCTCCATGTGCCGGATAATCTGATTAAATAGCATATCTTTCCCAAAGTCGGCTTCGGCATCCTTTAAAATCTGGTTGTCGAGGCCGACGTTGTTTTTGAGAAGGACGGCTAAGACACCCAAGATATCAAAGTCAATGTTAGCGTAGTCGTTATACATCTGCTGAAGATACTCAAAGAACGTTTCAGCACCGTCCAGTGATCTTTGCTGGGTTTGGAGAACGATAATAACAAAATCGGTAGCGTAAATAGCGGAGTCGGTAAAGATAGATAGCGTCGGTGGTACGTCAATGATAACGAAGTCGTACTCATCACGAACTTTGGCTAACTGTTGGGCAAAGTAAGCAATGCGCTGCTCCTTAACCTTGCTCATTTCACTTTGGAGCGTATTGCTGTTACCAGCTTCGATCTTTTCCTTATCCAACATGTACTTCATTTCTAAGAAATCTGGATAATTTTTGAAATCTTCAGACGATGGCAGCAAGTAAAGGTTGTCCATAATATTGACGATAGCAGACTTAATATTTTCTTCCGTTAGCGCGACCATCATAGTTTTATCAATTTGTAGATCAACTCCGTTCTGTAAGCCGTATGTTCGTCGAAGTAGTTGCGTTGCATTGGCTTGCGGATCTAGGTCGCAAACGAGCGTTTTATAACCTAATTTTGCTAATTGGTAAGCAGTCATAACTGAGTTCGTAGTTTTTCCTACTCCGCCTTTCATATTGCCGTATAAAATAGCTGGCATCGTCTTCACTCCTTTGAATTCCCTGGTTCAATTTCATAATTAGTTTACTACAAGTAATAAGGAACGGCAATCGTAGCTATTATATAAGCATTGATGGGTAGGATTAATAATTGTAGTAAGTTATATATTTACTACAGTTATATATTATAGTAAACAAATTATGAAGCAGAGAAGCATGGACTGATTCAAAAAAATTTTAACGGTTCGTGAATTAGTTGTAGTAAGTTATATATTTACTACAGTTATATATCGTGGTAAGTTAATTTGTTTTTCAAAAAATAAAAAGCTGTTAAATCAACGTTTATCGATGTAGTAAATATATAACTGTAGTAGGTTATATATTGTAGTAAGTTATATATTTACTACAATTATATATTTACCACAATATATAACGTACTACAGCAAATTCGAAAGCATTTACATTCATGCCGGATTAGCGTATCTTAATAGGTGAAATAGTCTTGGCGAACTACTTCACCAACTAAATATTTTAAGAGTAAAGAAAAAGCCCGCTGAAGTATTGGCGTACTTCAACGAGCTACCGACTTAGCTAACTACCCTAGCTAATCGGGGTTGTCATTTCATTCATATATAAATTATATGAAGAAATGGCATAAAATTCAAGTGATTAAAACTGGGATTGGAACCCGAAAAAGACAAAGGCACGTAGTTAAATCGGCTACGTGCTTTTTCTTTTGGGTCGCACCCGTTAAACTCGCCAGCAGTGGCACTGCATCGTAGTCGCATCTCGAAATCGCCCGTGATTCCTTGGACGTGTAGGAATTGTAGTTAACAACCATGGGAACGCCAATCCCTGCATTTATCACATAATGCTAAAAGAGTGGCATAGGAAGCTTCGGAAATGCTACGGACAACCTTATTTACTATGCGAGTTATTCGGGTTCTCGCAGAAGATTCTCTTTGAATGTAGAGAAAACCTAAAACCAACCCTGAGGTGAATAAGGGCAAGGGCGGAGTGCGCTTAAACTGTCTGCATTGCTTATTTGCTGAGCTAATAACGTAAGTTGTTGGTTGAGT
Organism: Limosilactobacillus sp. DJ3M12; assembly: GCF_947381695.1. Classification (NCBI taxonomy): domain Bacteria; kingdom Bacillati; phylum Bacillota; class Bacilli; order Lactobacillales; family Lactobacillaceae; genus Limosilactobacillus; species Limosilactobacillus sp. DJ3M12. The sequence continues at coordinate 5,451 of NZ_CANCWY010000031.1, forward strand.
AAATAAGCGATGGGTTGAATGAGAGCGAACTCTCTCGAAACTTTTTAGCCACAGATAGGCTAGGTTTCGAGAGAGCACGGCTGCGCAAGCGGAGCTTGCTTCCTGGGGAGTTAAGGTGAAGTACGTTCTTTTTAATAAGAGGTTTGTTATTAGCGTTCCCACTCATCATCAACTTGTTGTTTAAGTGATTTTTGGGTTTGTTCTTTGGTCTTTTGAAGTTGGTCAGTGGTTGCACTTAGGAGTGCTCTTTTAAGTTTGATGATTGGGTCGTTCATTAGTTGGATTTCTTTTTGAGCATTAGGCTTATGTAGGGAAGCTTGAATTTTTGAAAAATCTACGTAGCTGCTTTGAAGTTGAATAGGTTTTTTTGGATTAACTGGTGGCAATAAGCTTTTAGTGACCTGATTAATGAAGTTGGTTGCTGTAGTTTTAATCTTTTGGAGAACTTGAGTAGTAACATCTATGAGGTATTTTAGAGGTTGCCGGAGGTGTTGTTGTCGGCCGTTGGTAGTGATGACTGCTTCCGGTACTTCATTTGGTTTAAGTAGTTGTTGTTCTACTTTGTGGTTAGGGTCGTGTTCGGTAATTGTATCAACTAGTTGGTTTTTGTAGCCGTTGATGTTGTTTTTCATTAGTTGTTGGCTTTGTTGTAGTTGAGTGTTTTGCCTAGTTAGTTCTTGGTTGGTGCTTTCTAGGTTAGCTTTGGTACTGTGAGCCTTGAGGAGTTGTTGGTTAATTTGCTCTAGTTCATTTTGTACGTCTGTTTTGTCTTGTGTCCATTCGGCTTGCTGGTCTTGTCGCCAATTATCAATTTCTTGTTCAATTTGAGCAACGTTATCTTCGGTTACATTAATTGGTTGGTTATTGCCATCGGTTAGCTCGTTTTGGGCGATTTCTTTTTGGGCATTTTTGATTCGTTGTTGTTTGCGTCGTTTGAGCTGGTTATTAGCTTCGTCTAGTTGGTCTTGTAGGACTTTGAGTTGCTGGCGTTGAGTAGCCAGTTGTTGCTCTTGTTGAGCTTTTTGTTGTTCAGCTTTCTGGCGTTCTTGGTCAGCAGTTGCCTTGGCTTGCTCTGCCTTTTCTTTATCGTCCTGAGCAGCTCTATTAGCCCTTGTAATGCCTTTAGCCATTTCGAGGGGTGATAAGTCATTACCGTCTTTATCGACTGCCTGGCGGCCTGTGGTGGCTTCATAGATGTCCTTGAGATTTTTAGTGACGGTTTTGACTTGTGCTTGCATATCGTTATTTTGGTCATTCAATGTTTTGGCTTGGTCTTGAAGGTTTTGGACTTTCTTTTGATGGTCAGCGATTTCTTGATGTTGGGCCTTTAGTTGCTCCATCGATAGTCCCGTTTGTATAGTCTTATCTTCCTTGGTTTTGCGTTCAAAATCGAGGATTTTTTTATTTTCGGGGACTTGGTAGGTCTTATGTAATTCTTGCTCCAAGCATTTTAGGGCGAACTGGTCAAGATTAGCTCGATACCATTTGAGTGCTGCTCGGCCTGAAGCCGTTTTGCCTGTGACAGCTTGATGAAGGCTTACTAAGGCTTGGTTTAATGAATTAGTGACATGTGCTGCCCGTTTTTTACCCCCTCGGGTCATGCCAAAGGTAGCTACTTCAAAATGGATATGTGAAATGCCCATTTCATCATTGTTGGTTGCGTAACGGCCACGATGTAGGTAATCACCAACATTAATGCGTTGCTGATGAACTTTATTTGCTGGCCACCCGATATTGTTGTTAGTGGCCTTAATTAAGGCTCGATTGAAACAACCATAAAATTGTTTAGCAACTGCAATATTATTTTGAATTGGTTTGTTATTTTCGTCTTTAAGCTTGAAAACCAAATGGGTTGTGCCGTCCGGTAGTTTCTCTTCTTGATATGAATCTTTTGGACAGAATTGTTGCATTAATTTACTTTGAACTTCCATATTGCCGATGGTTAATACAGCGGTCGCCTTCTTTTTCCGTTTTAGGTAGTTTTTAACACTGCCGTATTGCCGTTCTGCGTGTCCCTTTTCACGTTGATGTTTATCGTGTTCCTCAACATAGTCTTTGAAATGTTCATCGTTCCATTGGTCGATTGCTGCTCGTGTTTTCGGTGATTCATCATATTGATTAAATTGAGTTTCGCTGAACACAATATCTTGGTTAGCATGATTAATACTTTCATCATGTTCAACATGCTTTTGAATGCCAGAATAACCGTTTGTATCTTTAGCTTGTAAGTCTGTTGTTACCGTACATTTAATAGCCATAATATCATCACCTATATAGTGTTATATTTAATATCATTTTAGCATATTCGATATTAAGTAAAGTGGTTAACTTATCCAATTTACTAGCTCCCTAGTCAAAATGGAGTAACCCATTTTGACGGTCGCTCTCGCCGAGGGCATTAGGAACACATTTCCTAATAACCATTGATTTAATTTTCAAGATTGCATTTGAAAATTAAATATTACCTTTTAATCAAAAGGTAATGCCAAAATAAAAAAATTCCCAATGTCTTTCGATAAAGGGAATTTTATTCAAAACAACATCAACAATTAGTTGCTGTGTTTTGAGCCATTGGGTAATTCATTATTATTTAATGGATTACTTCCCAATGGCTGCTTGTGATTTTGTGTAGTCACTTCTTGTTTAGCTTTTGCTAAAAAGGCGGTCACAAAATCAGCAATATCTTTCCGAGAATATGGCTTCTTTTCCTCGCCAATTTCGGATTGAATAACATCATCTAACACAGACTTAGTATTGCTGTTATTCATTGATGAAATCATGATAGCTTCGGCTAATTCAGCTTTCCATTTTAGTTCGTTTAATGCTAAAACGTCAGCGTCATGTTTCATTTGCAGTTTCTTATATTCCATATCTTCTGGAACTGTGCGGCCGTTTAACTTCTTGGCTTTCAGTTCTTGCCAACGAGCAATGCTTTTTGGAGACATCATGGGCAAAACTTCTTTCTAAATATAATTAAAATAAGTCAGAATGGGTCCCAATACCAACTAAATAAACGATTTCTTGGTTAGTTCGAATATATAGCAATAAATGGTCGCCATTATGACCGTCAAAGTGAAGGTCTAATCCTTTAATTTCAACCAGACTAAGGGAACCCAAACGATTCTTAATTTGGCTTTTTTGCTGTGCCGTCAAAGTAATTGAGTGTTCGTAAAAATAATCGGGAATTGGTTCATCATTTAGAAAGCAATTAATTACATATTCCCATGGCGAGCGATGGTCATCTGGAAATGGGACTTCACCATGGAAAATACTATGCCAACGTGGGTTTTTCTTTACCCTTTTACGCTGCTTCTTAAAATGATTGGTCGGGATAACTTTACTCATCTAACAATTTCTCCAGTTCATTATAAGAAGAAGCGCCTTTTAGCTTGTGTTCGCTTAAATCATCAACTGCTTCGTTAATTGATGACATGGTTTCTGCATTAGGAATACCCCAATACTTTGGTAGGCCATCATTAGCTACAGAAGACAAGGTCATACGAATAAAACTAGAAATGGATAGCCCATGAGCGGCTAATTCTTTGCTAGCCTTTTCTTTAACGTCAACTGGGATACGACTATCTACTCTTGCGTCCATACTAATCACCTCGCCTATATTGTATGACAAATGACACACAAAATCAAAAAATAGAACATATTTGGTATTCTACCGCGCTACCGCTTGCTGGACTCGTTAATCAAACCGGTTTATGACTAAACCTAACCTGATTAACGAGTGAGATTGTGAGGTTACTGCTTAATCAAAATTAACTTCATCGAGCATTTTTTCACGGCTAACTTGGTCCAATCCCAGATACTTTAAGGTCATAGCTTCAGATGTATGGTTTAGAAGGCTCATCACCAGGCCAATATTGTAATGGGTTTGCGTGTAAACACGGTAGGCACCCGTTTTTCTCATGCTGTGGGTCCCAAGGTAGTTAATTCCTAGTAAGTCACCAGTTCTAGCCATGATTTTGTAAAACTGCTTTTCTGTGATATGCCGAGAATGGTCCCGTGAGGAGGGGAAAAGCCACTCCGATTGAATGTTTTGCTCGTTTAGCCAGTTAAAATAGTCGATTAAGTCTTGTTTTACTGGTTTAAGGTATAAAATATTAGGTTTTCCGGTCTTTTTATCGCGAATATAAGCATTTTTCTTGATGTCCCCATCAGTTTTATAGATTTCGTTGCGTCTGAGAGCCAACACATCACTCACTCGAAGCAGAGTAGCCTTGCCAACCTGGAAAATTGTGTAATTCCGGCGTCCTTCACGAAAATTATGGAGTAAAGTATCTTCAACTTCGTGGAGGACGTTGGTATCTTTGATGGGTAATACAAGCTGTTTCATAGTAATTTTTGCTCCTTATTTAGGGGCTACTTTTTGTATATATAAATTAAAAGCCCCTATATTCTGATTGTAGAATACAGGGGCTTGACATAGCAACATTCTTTAGGGGTTATTTATTAAAAATAGACCCTAAATTAATCCTTTAACTAATTGTTTAATCTCATCACGTACTTGGCGAAACACTACCATTTTCTGTTCAGGAGTACCTTTAGCTTGTGCGGGATCAGGTAACGGCCAATGAACGCTTTGGGCCTGAGGAGGAATCACCGAACAGCGATCCCTAGCATCACCGCATAAAGTCACAATTAAATCAGCTGAATTGAAATAATCTAGGTCAATCAGCTTTGATTTTTGCTGACTAATATCAATGCCGTCTTCAGCCATGGCCTCTACTGCATAAGGATTAAGACCGTGTTTTTCAACACCAGCACTTCTACATTCATATTGATCCTTGAGCAATGCTTTGCCATATCCTTCAGCCATTTGGCTACGACAAGAATTACCAGTACATAGGAAATAAATCTTTTTCATAGCTTTTAATAGAATTTTCTCTTAATCCATAATGCCACATCAACTAACAGAATCATCACTGGTACTTCGACCATGGGGCCAATAACGGCCGCAAATGCTTCTCCTGAATTTAGTCCAAAGATACCAACGGTAACCGCCACGGCTAATTCAAAGTTGTTACTTGCAGCCGTGAACGATTGAGTAGCCGAAACTTCATAACTTGTGCCTGTCTTCTTTGCAATCCAGAAAGTGATAAAAAACATCAAAACAAAGTAAAGAAGCAAGGGAATTGCAATTCGAACAGCATCTAATGGAAGTTGAACTACTCGCGCTCATTTAACTGAAAGGTGGATTATAGAATGAAGTTAGCCACCTAATTGGTGGTAAATGCAAAAACGCCATTCGGCGTGACATCAGGTATCATATTAAGTGAATCAAACCTATATGAAAGGATGTCCGTCAAATGACGCACTTAAATGATACCATGCCCACTAACCTTTTGGCCACTCATCGCAAATATGCACACCTTACTAAAGAAGAGCGAGTGATGATTGCGACTTTAAAGTCGCAAGGACTTTCCAATCGCGCAATCGGTCGTCAATTAGGAGTGAACCACCAAACCATTAATAATGAGCTTAAACGTGGTACAGTTCGCCAAATTCGTCGTCAAAAATTCAATGGTAAGACTTACGATTACCCTTATCACATCTACAGTTATGAAGCTGGTCAGAATATTTATCTTAAATGCCACCAACGGTCCGGTCGTCCTCGTTTATATTACCGCTCAAAGCGTTTTTTACAATTGGCCGACCAATTAATGCTTGGTGAATTTGATGAGCATCGTTACTCTCCTCAAGCGGCTATTTATAAGGCACGTGATTTGATGAGTGATGATTCACTGATCCCTAAGTCTGTTGTGACTTTGTATCAGTGGATTAATGATGGGGTATTCCGTACGTCTAACTTGGACCTTTTTGAGAAAACTAAACGTAAACACCATCAATCTCATCCACAAGCCAAAAAGTGCTTAGGACCTAACATTGCTCAACGTCCACAGGTTGCGGACCAACGGTCCGAAATTGGTCATTGGGAACTAGACACTATTCAAGGTCATAAAGATGGCAAGGATAGCGTTGTTCTAGTAATGACTGATCGTTTTTCACGGGTTAATATTACGAGAAAAATTACCAGTAAAACTGCATATGCAGTGAATCATTTTTTTGTTGAGTTGCGTCAGAAGCTTGGCAAGAGTGCTTACTATCGCATTTTTAAAACAATTACTTCTGATAATGGTTCTGAATTTAGTGAGTTAACGCGAGTTCATGACCATGTTTTTTACACTGACCCATATTCTCCTTGGGAACGCGGATCCAATGAAATCAATAATCGTTTTCTCCGGAAGGAGATTACTAAGGGCCAAGTTATTAATGATTATAGTAGTGCCCAGATTATAGCGACCAATAACTGGATGAATCACTATCCACGAGCCATATTTAATGGACGTTCTGCAATGGATGTTTACTGTAAAGCATTCTATCAAGAGATGTCACGTTCTCATCAACCAATAATTAATTGGTCAGTGCTATTTATTTCAGCTTAGTGGCTAACTTATTCTTGAAATTTAGGCTTGATTAACATTTTTCAGATTAAGTTAATATTACCAACACGAAAAAGGACCCAAGGAGCCGAATAGTTCGACTTCTTGAGTCCTTCTTATTTAGGAAAGCAAACTAACATGTAATTCTGCTAGTCACGCTTCTTCTTGAATCCTGCAAGACCAATTAGGCTAGTCAAACTAGCTAATGCCAAACCAGCAGCGCTAAAGCCATTTCGTGATTCGTTACCTGTTTGTGGTAACTGACTTTGCTTGTGGTTATTAGCATTATTGGATTGACCCGTTGAAGAAGTTGAAACTTTCTTTCCATTATTGTCTTGAGATGCACCATTGTTATCAACAGCAGAGTTGTTACCGTTCTTCTTGTCATGATCGTTAATTGTTGGATTTCCAGGGGTTACCTGACGATCCTTAACGACATTAACAATTTGAACACCACTCTCTGTGATAACAAGGTTTGGTGTTTCTCCATCCTTGAAGTGGTAACCGGCAGGAATGGTCAGTGTAATCTGATCATCTAACTTGCCAGTGACAGTTTCCGTCTTAACCACATTACCGTTTTCGTCAACGTACTTAATGATGTTAAGAACGGGCTTCGTTACTACTTCTGGGTTATCAGTGTCGTGTTTATTCGTGACCACATAAACTGTTCTAACAGGTTGATTTCGATCGATGACCCAACTTGGTACATTTCCGCCATCAATGTGATATCCACTTGGAACATTGATATTAATCTTGTCACCAGTATGGCCAGAAACTTTATCAGTCTTCACAATCTTACCATTTTCATCAACGTAATTAATTGTTGTTGAATGGGTGTTTTGAGTGTAGGTGATATTAATAGTTGTATCGATATCATCTGCAGTCACCTTATGAGCGGAGACTTTACTCTGGTTTGGAGTATAGTCATCAATCGCTGGAACATCAACTTTATCCCAGCTGCCGGTACTCCACTGGCCATAAGTGACATGACCAGTAACTTCATCCAAATCACCAGTCCGCGTGAGCGTAGCCGTTTGCGTGGTCGTAGTCGTCTTCTTGGTGGTTGGATCAGTGATGTTAATCGTCCGCGTTACCGTCTTGTTCAAGTCGGCTTGATGACCACCATCAATTGTGGTCTTGCCATCCGGCGTCTTTTCGTCGGGCTTGATTGGATCAGTTGGTTGAATGGTCCGGTGGGCGTGGTCAACTGTAATGACCGTGTCGGGGGTCGAAGCTCCCTTGAACGTAATTGTGGCTGGCACTGCCTTAACAGTTGAACTATCCGCAATCTTCCAACCAGCCGGCAGACTGGACTTGCTGTCAACCGTTTGGCCGGTCTTCCCCGTTACCGTATCGTTCTTGATCACTTTCCCACTAGCGTCTTTGTATACCACGTGCGTGGTTTGGTCATTAGCAGTGTAATGAATATTAACCGTAGCATCTTGCGTATCACCATTAACAGTTACTTCGTCTACACGACTTTGGCTAGGAGTGTAACCAGCGATTGTTGGAACATCATAAACATTCCAAGAAGCAGTACTCCAATCTTGCCAAGTAGTTTGATGAGTAACTTGGTCTGTCAATCCGGTTCGACTAAGTGTTACCTTTTGAGTCTTAGTCAGTACATGACCGCTAGGATCCGTAACATTAATCGTCCGAGTAACATCCTTATGATCAGTGGCATTTTGTGTCAAGTGACTTAATTGAACGGTAATATCATGATTATCATTGCCAGTAAACGTATACGTACTTGGAATCTGATTATCTTGATGATAACCATCGGGTACTTCAACGTTGACATCAACAGTTTGACCGGTCTTCCCAGTTAATGGGATAGACTTCACAACCTT
>NZ_CANCWY010000032.1:0-13687 GCF_947381695.1 Limosilactobacillus sp. DJ3M12
GGTAAGTATGCGATGTTTCCAGAATCTCCCACTTCAAGCATTAAACCGTAGGTTTAGCTAAGTGGGAGTAGTTCAATATAACAACTATCGAAGAAAAACAGGAGAATAACGCCTTGTAAAATGAAAAGAGACTGGAGAATTATTTTCAACAGCCTCTTAATGCGAATATTTGTTAAGATATCGTGGAAATTAACCACAAGACTCAAGTCTAAGTCCGAACGATAATCAGCCTGTGCCGTGCTAATCACCGTTCTATCCTTAGCCCACCGCCTTGTCGAGGAGGTTAATTCCCACTTACTTTAATTTTCTTTGAAAAGCTTGTTTAGGTGGTCCATGAAGGCCTTGAGGTAACGTTCTTTGTCAACGTTAACGGCAACCTTAACATTAGGGTTAGGATCGTTTAACTTAGCGTTGTCACCGATTGTCCGACCATAGTAAGGTCCTTCTTGGTAAACAACCTTCATGAATAAGCTAATAGTTGAAACAAATGATGGGTCAATACCAACACCAACAGCTAATGGATCGTGGAGGGCACAACCACGCTTATCAATATCAAGGTTGTAGTAAGCGTCGATGTAGAAGTCGGTAATATCAGCAAAAGCCTTACCGGAAGCAGTGCCTAATTCACGCCATTGCTTTGTTTCGTTCTTAGTAAGAAGAGTACGAAGAGTAACATCAAGACCAACCATCGTAAGTGGCAAATTGGACTTCATTACTTCATCGGCAGCCTTTGGGTCTTGGTTAATGTTAGCTTCTGCGACAGGAGTAACATTACCTTCAACAGTTAAGGCACCACCCATGAATGTGACATTACCAATCAAGTCAGCAATTTCAGGATCCTTCTTCAAAGCAGCAGCTAAGTTAGTCATTGGACCAGTAGGGATGATGATTAAGTCCTTGCCATACTTGTGAGCGGCTTCGATGTAGAAATCAACACCGGATTGTTCTTCAAGAGCCCGACTTGGCGCAGGTAATTCAACATCACCGATACCGTTATCACCGTGGATATCCTTTGAAACTTGCATTACATCAAAGTGTTCAGTAGTGCATGAATGTGGAAGACCCTTAAATACTGGAATATCAGTGTGACCTAATAATTCCAATAACTTAAGGCTGTTTTCGGCACAAACATCTAATAGGTTGTTACCATATGAACTTACAATTCCGATTAGATCAACTTCTGGGTCAGCGAGCGCATAGGCAATAGCTAAAGCGTCATCAACACCAGTATCTAAATCAAGAATCATTTTACGTTTTGCCATAGTATTTATTCCTCCAATTTTAAGCAAAATCAATCTCTGTATATAATATGTTAATTTAAATTTTGAATAATTACAATTAAAATTTGAGACCGCTTACTAAATTTTAGAAAAATAAAGATGATATAATACTTCTAGAGATGAAAATGAAAGGATCAGAGGAGAAATGGCAGAGAAAATTTACGATGTGACAATTATTGGTGGAGGTCCAGCGGGGATGTTTGCTTCATTTTATTGCGGCCTTCATGAATTAGATGCCCAGCTAATTGAAAGCCTTCCACAACTTGGCGGACAAGTAGGGGCACTCTATCCTGAAAAACAAGTTTGGGATGTAGCGGGAATGCCAGGTGTAACTGGACATGACCTAATTGCTAAGCTAGAAGAGCAAATGGCAGTGGCACCGATTGACCAATTCCTCGGTGAAACTGTTGAGGACGTCATTAAAAAAGACGATGGAACCTTTACCATCAAATCAGCAAAGCGGGTATCCCGGTCACGAGCAGTAATCATTGCTCTTGGTAACGGGGCGTTTACTCCGCGTAAGCTTGCTTTAGAGGGAGCAACTGAGATTGAAGGCAAGCAGCTTTCATATTTTGTTAATCATAAAGCTGATTATGCGGACAAGCGGGTTGCCATTCTTGGTGGGGGCGACTCCGCGATTGATATTGCCTTGATGCTTGAACCCGTTGCTAAGGAAGTCCACCTTGTCCATCGGCGGGACCAGTTCCGCGGTCTGGAGCATACTGTAACTCAGCTTAAACAGTCATCTGTACAACTGGATACGCCTTTCTTACCACGCGCATTAACGGTGGAAGACGATGAAACGGTAACGCTTGATCTTAAGAAGATGCGTAGTGACGACGAAGCACAATTGAATGTGGATAAGATTGTAGTTAACTATGGCTTTACTTCTAACAATGCGGCCTTAAATCAGTGGTCCCTTGACTTAGCAACAGAGCGCAACTTGATCAAAGTCGATTCAATGATGGAGACCAGTGTTGAAGGGGTATATGCGATCGGGGATGGTGTGACCTACCCGGGGAAAGTCGCATTGATTGCGGCCGGCTTTGGTGAAGCACCGACAGCGGTAACCGCCCTAGCTAAGAAACTCTATCCCGATAAGCGAATGGCAATGCACAGCTCTTCAATGGGGATTACTAAATGAAAAAATGTCCCTACTGTAATACATTAAATCCAGACGATGCCGAAGTCTGTGAGAATTGTGGGAAATCCCTTAAAGGACAGATGCTTGCCTTAGTCTGTCCTAATTGTGGAAAAGTTAATGCATTAGGGTCACGAGAATGTTCAGTATGTCATACGAAGCTAAGTCAAGGTAATCATCAGCTAGTTTCACGCAAAATTACACCCAGAAAAAAATAATAAGCGGTGGGGGTATATCGCCCTCATCGCTTTTGGCCTTTCAATTGCTTTATTTACTTATTTAGGAACCAAAAACGCCAGTAATTCATTGACTCCAAATAAGACTGAAGCACTAGAATTTAGATACTTCGATAAAGATAAAAAAGTGCTCTATAATGATTATTATATTTTTAACGCTACAAACACTTTATTGCGCCAACATTTCAGTATTGCATATATCGGAAGAGACGCGCAGGGAGCCCGACCACTTAAAGTAGTAAGCTTAAAGAAAGCCAAAAAATTATATCGTCAAAACAAACATTACTCGCTTTATGTTAGAAAAAGGGATGCAATAGTAAATGGTCCCCAAAGGGTAATTATAAGAGATGGTGCCAAGACGATTTCTATGAATCCTGGTAGACATGATAAGATTTACCAACGAGAAAGGGACTCTTGTGTGGTCAAAGGCAATAAATAAGTAAAATTCATCAAAATTCAGACGTTAATTTTGATTGATAACTATAATTGACGACTATTAAAAAGACTTAAGATTAAGTTATGAGAGCTTAATCTTAAGTCTTTTCTTAATGAATAATTATTTCTTGTGTAACAGAATGATTTGCTGACTGGCTATTCTGCTGAATGAAGAGATAGCTGGCGAGGATAATCCGTAGATTACGAAGGCCGGCAATTAATGTATATTTCAGTTGGATAGTTGAAGTCCCTAAGTTGGTAGCAATACTGACTTAGGGATTTTTAGTGCAAAAGGCAATTTTTTACGTATATATCTTTATAGTGAGGTAGAAGTGAAAGGATTGAGGAAATGTGTAAGAAATTGCCAGAGAACTATGAAAAGGCCCTCGAAAAGTGGGAAAAGATGACTATTACGAGTGATCCAATGTTCGGGATGGTTATGCAGAATAAAGAAATTTGTTTAGAATTGATTAATCGTGCATTACCCCATTTAAAGGCAACTCAAATCGTCCAGTTAACAACTCAAAAGGATATTAATGTCGTAGCTGGCCGGCACGTCCGTTATGATGTTTATGTGTAGGATGAAGATGGCAACATTATTGTTATTGAGATGCAGGTAGCTGACCGACAGAATTTGCCTTATCGCTTGCGGTATTGTCAAGAGCAAATAGATCATGGATTACTCTTGCCGGGCAAGGATTATCGCGATTTAAGTCTTCATCCGACCTATGTGCTCATGTTTTGTGATTTTGATTATTTTGGCTATGGTTGGGCCCGTTATGTGTTTGAAATGGCGTGTACTTGTAATCATCAGTTGAAATTAGGCGACCAACGGACAGTTGTGATCTTTAATGCCTTGGCTAAAGAATTTACTAAAGATGAGTAGCCGATTAAGGACTTCCTTGCTTTAATGCGTAATCGAGTAGACAATAAGAGTAAGTTTATTACTAAGATTCAAGACGAGATTATTAAGATTAAGCAGGAGCCAGAGAGGAGACGAGGCTTTATGAAGTTCGAGCTTGATTTAATGGACGCACGGCGAGAAGAAAGAGAAGAGTCGAAACAAAAATTAGTTAAGTTTTTAGCCAGTCAAAAGACTGCACCGTCAGAAATAGTGGCCGCTCTCGTTAATGTTTACCAAATGCCAGAAAAAACGGCTCGAGAATATGTTGCAGAGCATGTAAAGACTCCAAAGTAGTATTATTAATAAAATTCTTAAGGTGGACATGAATAACAATTAAAAGAAGTCTCTAACGTTTGAATTCTAAACACCAGAGACTCCTTATTTGTTTTAAATTTCTAAGAGATCAGCGGGCTTCATTAATGGGAAGTCCGCATCTTTAATACTATCGGGATTTGCAGAAGAGTAAAGGGCGCCTGCAAACTTGGCACCAGCTGCATGGGCGGCTTTCATATCATTGATCGTGTCTCCAACATAAACAGTAGTGGCGGGATCTGCTCCCATTTTATCCATTGCCGCTAAAATAGGATCTGGAGCTGGCTTATGCTTTTTAGTATCAGCAGACGTAATGGCAACCTTAAATAACTTTGCAAAGTCATATTTGTTAACGAAGTATTCTTGGTATTCGTCAGCGAGTTTTGAAGTTGCGATGGCGATCCTTGCATCTTCACGATTGGCAAGGGTATTAAGCATTTCCGGAATTCCTTCAATCACTTTTACTTGATCAGCACGTTGATAAGCCAGCTTAAACCAGTCTTGTTGGATCGCCGGAATTTCATCCTCACTAATTCCAGCAAGACGGAGGGCATCTTGTCCCGTAATACCAAATAAGTCATGCTTAGTTTGCTCTACTTTGTCGGGTGCAACTGGGTGACCATGTTGAGCTAAAACATCAATCATTGCTGGCATATACATATCAATAGTATCAATTAAAGTGCCGTCAATATCAAAAATAAAATTCTCAATCTTCTGTGCCATTTTATTCATCCTTTATAAAATATAAGTACGTTCTTAATTGTATAACAATTTCAGAAAAGATTGAGATTAGAATAGCTGATAAATTACCTTTTTATTTGAAAAGACTACAATATAAATGGAATTATAAATTTTATGTGGGGTGGTCATTATCAGTAATCAAAAATCAGTACCTAAAGAGCTATCATTCATTTCGATTTACTTTTTAGGAATTAATGGAGTAATTGGTTCAGGAACATTTTTACTGCCATCTGTTATTTATCGGTACATGAACTTATCGGCTGTAGCAGTTTTGCTATGTACAGCAATAACCGTTTCATTGATCGCCCTATGTTATGCCGATCTTTCTAGTCGTTTTACCGGCTCAGGTGCAGCATGGCTTTATTCTTATCATGCATTTGGCCGATTTACCGGTTATGAGTTAGGGATTTTTACCTGGTTCTTAGGCTGCTGTACCCATTCAGCGGAAATTGTTGCCTTATTAACTACCCTCAAGAACTTTTTGCCAATCTTTAATCGGCCGCTTATCTATGGAGCCGCTGCTTTTGGCTTAATTGTGCTCTTTGCAGTTATTAATTTCTTCGGCCACGGCCTTGTTAAACTGGTTAATAATGTATCAGCGGCTGCGAAGATCCTTACGCTGATCATCTTTATTGTCGTTGGGGTCTTCTTCATCCATAAAGCTAACTTCTCACCAGTGATTCCCCAAGCAGCTTTAAAGGGACCAATGTCATTTATTCATCATTTTGGTGAAGCCTTTACCCCGATCTTTTATCTTTTTACTGGTTTTTCATTTTTACCAATTGCTGCTAAGCAAATGAAGAATCCAGAAAAGAATATTCCTCGGGTGTTAATTGCAGTCATGGTTAGTGTAACTATTTTGGATGCATTGATGATGACCGTTGCCGTTGGACTTTCCGGGACTAAATTAGGCGGCTACTCGACACCACTGGCTAATGCTTTGGGAGGTGCCCTTGCGAAAGGACTCGGAACCACTATTGGTAAGTGGGGATATGCCTTTATTATTTTCTGGATGCTTGTAAGTATCTTTGGGGTCGCCTTTTCATCTTCGTTTAACACGCCATCGTTAATTACTTCAATGGCCAATGAGCACGGCATGTTGCCAAAGTTTATTGGGAAGAAGAATAAGCATGATGCCCCATGAGTCGGAATTTTATTAACATCCATCCTTTCTGCTTTATTCGCTACCCAGAGTTATCTCTTCTTGGTTAGTTGTACAGTCTTAGCTTCATTCATTCAATATGTACCCTCAATTCTTGCCGTCATTAAATTTGAACATAGTAACGAATATCCAACACATGGTTTCAAATTACCCAGGAAATATCTTATCCCCATTTTTGCATTGTTAGTTTCTTGTTACATGGTTACTAATTTTACGGCTAAGACCTTGCTTGTCGGAACTGTCATCGCCATTCTTGCCGCGGCAGCATACTTCTTTATCAAGAAAGATCGTAGTTATGAAGAAAAGCATGTAGAATGGCTTGATGACTTGCGATTAAAAGATGAAAAAGAAGGACTCCTAGATAATCAGAAAAAATAATTTTTAGACAATAAATCGGCACCAAACGTTCGAATCTCGATTAGTTTGGTGCCGATTTCATTATTAGTTGTCAATTTCTGGTGCCTGATCTAATTCTGCTTGCAGCATCCAGATTTTCTTTTCAATTGCCGTCTTAAATCCAATGAAGATATCTTGGGTAGAATAATCTTTTTCAATGTCAGTCACTTCAATTCCATGCTGATAAAGGTCCTCAAGATAACGATAACCAGCGACTAAATGCGCAAGCCGTTCTGGCGTTGTTTTATCAAAGTTTCCTGGCCAGTCTTTAATTTTCGTATGGGTTGCGACTTCTTTAAGGGTCGAATAAGGTTCACCGTCGAGAGTTAATAATCGTTCAGATATTACATCAAGTTGATCGTTGATTTCATCCATAAATTGGTCCATTAATGGGTGAAGCTTTAGAAAGTTAGTGCCACGCATATACCAGTGAGTTTGATGAATTATCATTGCCATTTGACTCAGATCAGCAACTAATTGATTAAGTGTTTCTTTGGTTTCTTGATATTTCATGATAAGACTCCTTTCCTATGTGTTAGGTATATTATATCAGATTTTGGAATGCGCTTACATGGATTTGGTCAAAACATTACGAAAGCTTATGAATTAAAAAATGCCACTGAAGAAGATGAAAAATCTCATTCAGTGGCGTTAATTTTACCGTCGATTTAGACGGAAACGAATCATTTTATCAGATTCAGTACATAAGAAGATTAAGCAAGAGAAGACAATTACTGCTAGCCATTCCAGTAAACTTATTCCGGTCACGTGGAAGGCAGCCTGCATAAATGGAACGTAGGTGAAGATCAATTGGAAAAGAATCATCAATCCAATAACGCCCCAGGCTTTCTTGCCAATATTTCCAACTTCTTTTAGTCCATATCGTTCAGTTCGAATGCTGAAGAAGTAGAAGGCCTTACTAATAACAATGGTATTAACCATCATTGTTGTAGCGTTGACAACGTCTGCCCCAGCACTGATGAACCATTCGTAACCAATTAAGGCGAACAGCGCCATTAAGGCTGAGACATAACCCATCTGGATTAAATCATGTCGATTCATTAATCGTTGGGTCACAGGACGCGGATTGCGATCCATGATGCCTTTTTCTGCTTTTTCAAAGACGAACGCAAACTGGATAGTGATTGCGGCGATTAAGTTAATCCACAATAGCTGAGCTGGTTGGAGGGGAACTTGCTGACCAGTAAGAATGGAGAAGGCAACCACCAATCCTTCAGCAAAGGAGGTTGGTAATAAGAATAAGATACTCTTTTTGATATTGTCGTAAATTCGCCGACCTTCTTTGATAACAGCAGCCATTACCGCAAAGTTATCATTTCCTAAGATCATGTCGGCAGCATCTTTAGCGACGTCCGTTCCCTTGATCCCCATTGAAATCCCAATATCGGCTTTCTTTAAGGCGGGTGCATCGTTAACTCCATCCCCAACCATCGCGGTGATCTTTTGCCGGTTTTGGAGCGCTTCAATAATTTCAAGCTTGTTTTGTGGAGTTGTCCGCGCAAAGACTTGGTTATCTAAAGCGGCCTCTTCTCGTTCACTGGCAGAAAGTTTATCCCATTCTGCACCTGTGATTGCGTTGATCGGGCCCGTCGATAAGCCTAGTTGCTTACCGATTGCACGGGCGGTTTGCGGGTCATCCCCCGTAATCATTTTAACGGAAACACCAGCACGGTTCATTTGCTTTAACGCAACAATCACTTCTTCGCGTGGTGCGTCTTGAAGAGCAGCTAAGCCAAGTAAGTGAATTCCCCTGTAGAGGTGGTCATGTTCGACTTCTATTAGATTTTTGCCATTAACAGGTTGATAGCCAACCGCAATAACTCGTTTTCCGGCTTTGGACCAGTCATCTACCCGTTGTTGCCACTTGGCAGTATCAAATTGTGGATCTTCCTTTGTGGCCATTTCAAAGAGCTTGTCTGGAGATCCTTTAACAAAGATTACTTGTTGTTTATCTTCTGGATCACGAGTTAATTCAGCGATATAACGGTAATCAGAATCAAATGGAAGGAGGTCAACAGCTTTATATGGCGATTGATATTTAGCCCCAAACGCTTTGTGATAAAGAGTTAAGAAGGCTCCATCAGTCGGTTCACCATTAATATGCCAGGTGCCGTCTTCATCAGTTAAAGCCGTATCATTTGCTTGATATCCAGCCTCTAAGAAAAGTTTGAGCTGATCTGTCAGTTGAGCTGGTTTGTCATTTAAGAGAATCTCACCATTAGGAGCATAACCAGTTCCGGTAACCGTGTAGTGTTTATCGCCGACCCATAACTCAATGGCGGTCATTTCGTTTTTGGTAAGAGTTCCTGTTTTATCAGTAGCAATAACATCGACCGAGCCTAATGTTTCAACAGCAGGCATTGATTTGATAATTGTCTGATGCTCTTTGGCCATTTTGCTAATACCAAAGGCTAAGATAACAGAGGTAATTGCAGGCAAACCTTCTGGGATCGCACCAACCAACATTGCCACGACTGCAAGCGCAAGGGCAGGCAAGGAGTAAATTTCGAGGAAGAAACCGACAACGAAAACAATCACTGAAGCAGTAATTGTAATGTAAGAAACGACCTTTCCAACATGGTCAATTTCTTTAGTTAATGGGGTCTTCTTTGGCTTGATTTGCGCAACTTCTTGTGAAATCTTACCAATTTCGGTTTGTTCACCAGTTGCGACTACAACTCCTAGGCCACTTCCGCTTGTAACTGAAGTCGAAGCATATGCCATATCAACACGATCAGCGAGAGGAACGTCTTGGTCGGTAATTGCTTCATCAGTTTTGATAACCGAATTAGTTTCACCGGTTAAAGCCGATTCTTCAATTCGTAAGTTATCAGCTGAGACAATCCGTAAGTCAGCTGGTACATTATCACCGGCTTCGAGGAAAACAACATCCCCACGGACAAGATCCGCGGCATCAATATCTTGTCGTTTACCATCCCGGTAGACGGTGGCATGTTGCGCCATCATCTCTTTAATTTTGGCGAGGGCATTCGCTGCGCTTGATTCTTGGAAATAACCAATGAGCGCGTTTAGAATGACAACCGCCCCGATAACAATCGCATCAGTATAGTGACCAATTAAAACGGTCAGTAAAGTAGCGGCTAATAAAATGTAGATAACAATATTGTTAAACTGGCGTAAGAATAGTTTCCACTTGGGTGTTGGTTTTACTTCAATGATATTACGTCCTTCATCGGCAAGCCGTTTTTCGACAGCTTGGGTTGATAGGCCGTGAGTAAAATCAGTTAATTGGTATTCTTTCTTTATTTCGTCAGTTGTTAGTTGATAATTTTCTTTCATTTTTCCCCTTAAATATATAAATTGAGTAAAGTAACTAATGCTTAAAGGTCCCACACCTTCAGCGAACAACATCAGTGAAGCCGTATTAAGTTTTTGCTTTAATCATTCCTTCGTATTTATCGTATAAATATCGTACCATATTCATTTAATATTTTAGTTCTAGTTAAGATATTTTTAAAATATGATTCATGAATAATTAATAAAAAGACCGAGAAACGTTTCCTCGGTCTTTTTATTAATTATTAAACGTATTATTTTCAACATTCCGAATGAAGTCAGCGAGGTGCTTGTAATAAATATTGGGGTTATCTACCATGTGGTGGTGACCACCATCGGGAGTAGTAACTAACTGTGAATTTGGAATGAGACTATTCATTGTCTTAGCAGTTTCGATTGGCATCGTTTCGTGTTCACCAAATGTAATTAAAGTTGGCACCTTAATATTCTTCAATTGGTCACGGAAATGCCAGTCTTTAAGCTTACCGGTAATCACAAATTCGTTATCACCTTGGAAGACGTTGTAAACCGCTGTGCCGCCAAGGTCTTTAAGATGATAAAGCTTGGATGGCTGCTTCCGGTCAACGTATTGTTCATTCATTACTTGAACGTATTCTTGATACTTAGGATTACTGTAATCGTTCTTGGCTTCGCATTCTTTCATAAAGGCAACTGCTTCTGGAGAAAGAGTCTTTTCCCGTAATTCATTAACCCGGTCGACATATTCATCAATTTCGTCAACCATTGAAGAAATAATTGCGCCCTTAAGATGTTGGCCATACTTAACAGCGTATTCTTGAACTAAAAGGCCACCCCAACTTTGACCAATAAGATAGAAATTGTCTAAGCCAAGCTTTTTTCGTACTTCATCTACTTCATCAAGGAAATATTCGTAAGTAAGGTACTTCTTCGCAATCTCAGGGTCAGAAAAATCTGGTTGATCAGAATATAGTGAACCTAATTGATCATACATTGTTACTTGAACGTTAAGACCTTGTTTCTTTAATTGTTCAGCAGCGTCTTCCCAGTATTCATGATTGCCACCAGGCCCCCCATGCAAAGCTAATAAATGAATATCACCTTCACCTTGGGTATTCGTCCACAGATGATAGCCGTTATCAAGGGTAATAATTTTAGTGCCTTGTTTCATTCTCGAATCTCTCCTTTTTATTGGTAATACTAACTATTTTACCGCAATTAGCTGAATTCTGCTAAAACTAGTTTTAACGCGCTGTCTTTTTAAGCTAAAACGCTGAAGCCAGGAATGTCAAGATGACAGCCATTCAGCTCTAATTGATATTCAATTCGTTCGTTGCCACGAAGCGTGTATTCGTAATCAGTGCTATAAATAATGATCCCTAATTGATGGCCAGCTACAATTCGGTGGAAAATTGGTTGAAGATCAAACTTAACGGTGACAAATTGATTAGCGGCTAATTCGTCAACCTGTGCTGGATTGTTTCGATTTTGCAAATTAATATGTCCACTTGCGATTACCTTATAATTAGTTGTTTCTTTTGCTAATTTAAATTCGCGAAGGTCATCTGTCTTCCAGTGATAACCTAGCTCAAGACCATTACGATTAAACAGAACAGGCGACATTGTAAGGCGTTTGCTGCTGCCCAGGTCAACAAGCCGGGCACTAATCATTCCATAATTTTTCGAAGAAGCTACTTTTAATGTGACAGTCGGAGTTCCGCGGAGAAGCGTATCATCATTAAATACAGCAGTTACGAAGCGCCGACTAAATTGACCGTTATCATTCACGAGTGCCTTTGCCCATGCTTGGGGTTGTTTACACCATTGAAGATACTTTTCTTCTGGTTGTTGGTCATTAAAGCTTTGGATTCCTAGCCCGGGCAAATTCGTTAGGCGATGGTTGTTAAATTGGTACTGTTTTTGTTCGCCTGCAGTCCATTGATCATATGCGGTCCAAGTTTCGGGGGTGCTATTGTCTTGCACAAGAACACTTGGCAGGGTATCATCAGCATGATTTTCTTGACCCCAGAGCTTATTAGCAAGCCAGAGATTAACCATGTCAGAGAAATCTAATGAACGAAAGGCATTGATATAAATATGTTGTCCTTGGTGAAGGATGAGTTTGCTTGTAATCGGCAAACTTTGAGTTCCGTCATAAAGTGCTTTAACGTTACTAGGACGGACATTGGTATCATTAAGGCCATGCACCATCATCACGGCAGCTTTGATGTTTTTGAGATCATGCCGATAATTGCGGTGGTCCCAGAACTCGTTATAATTACCAGTCGTTCGATCCATTGCTCCTTGCATTTTAGCAATATATTTATCATTTACTTTTTCAATTCGGCGGTAGTCTGCTGGACGTTTGGTTCGACTGAATGTTTCGTCAGCTAAAACATCTGCGTCCTCCCCTTGAAAGCCACCCGGTGCCCGGACAAGGCCGTTTTCCCGGTAATAGTCATACCAACTGGAAATGGCCGCTTCACTAATAATTGCTTCGAGGCCTGGTACACCAGTGGTTGCGACAGCGGTAGCTAAAGTGCCGAGATATGAGCGTCCTGTCATTGCGACTTTACCATTACACCAGGCCGCCTTGATTGTGGTACCGCTATGACGGTCAGTAAAGGCTTGCCGATCGCCATGAAGCCACTCGACGACAGCCTTCATCGCATCAGTCTGTTCTGGAGAACCACACGTTTGCAGACCGTCCGAATCTTTGGTACCAATTCCGGCTGAATAAACAACCGCATAACCACGGGCGGCGAGGTAATTATTTAGTGTGTAGGCTGGCGTGGTACTAAATGTCTCAGTAGCTTGCCGGCTTTCGCCAGTAACTTTTTGGCGTGAAAAGTCAGTCGGAAATTTTTCTTCAGTCGGGGCCTGATAATCAGGATCCTTATGTTTCAAAGGAAGATTGACGTTATGCGTTGCTTTTTCGCCCCATTCATCGTTTGTTCCTTGATTATAAGGACTAGCAGTAAAGACAACGGGAACTTTTAGTCCATGGTCCGATTCGATTGGCCGCATAATTTCCGCTTTAACTAAATCTGCTTTACCATCAAAATCAGTATCCATATCGGTCTCAATGTAAACAACCTCACGAATGAATTTAGCAGGGTCAAAACTAGCAAGCGGCTTTCCATTGAAAAAGAGTGGTTTTTGTTCAGCTGGAAGCTGGTAACTCCAAGCCATAAAGCCCTCTGCCGTTAAATGATCAATAAGCGATTGACCATTTTTGTTATGAGTATTTAAAAGAAGGTAAAAAGCATCGGTAACGTTTGCGGTTGTCCATTTTTGATGTGATTCGACTGGCAAGCCAATTTTCTTAACTGTAGCAAGGGGATCTGTAATATCAAAATCAACTGCGGCCTCAAAATCGAGTAGTTGGAGAGCGACGAGGTAAAATACTTCATCGGTTAATATTTGATTCTGGTCAAACCAATCATCAAGAGCAAGGTCAGGAGTAGCTAATAGGTCATGAAGCCACTGTTTAGTGATGATCGGCTGGGCACTTGCCATATGAATTCGTGCTAAGAAGATTTCAAACATTGCGTTCGGTGTTAAATTTTGTTCTTCGTTTTTCCGAAGCAAGTGAATCTGCATTAATTCTTGGCGCCGTGCCTGTGGTGTAGTCGAAGTAATACTAAATTGATTGATTTTCATCTGGAACACCTCGTATAAAATTTGATATATTAATTATCGCACTTTTATCCATAAATTTGCGAGAATACCCCCACTTCTATAAGTAGGGGATGAATCGCTCTCTTAAAGTACGTTAGTGCT
>NZ_CANCWY010000033.1:0-12807 GCF_947381695.1 Limosilactobacillus sp. DJ3M12
GTAAGTATGCGATGTTTCCAGAATCTCCCACTTCAAGCATTAAACCGTAGGTTTAGCTAAGTGGGAGTAGTTCAATAAAATGGGCATGTAACGAGGATTATTAGAATAGTTAGCGGTTGTGATTGGCATCCCAATAAACATATGGGTTGCCTCATTATAGGCGGATGTACTCATGACAACATAATGTCTGCGGATGTTTCCTTTTTTAGGATTATGTCCACCCATTTCATGTCCTGCGTGAAGTTCTGCATCGGCAATTATAATATCTCCCTTTTTAGGAAATTCCATTAATCAATTACCTCACGTCCTACTTGTTTTACTGGCTGTAATGCTGGGTCGTTTTCGATATCTTTTTGATAATCGTATTCTTTCCAATCTTTGGTGGCAAAAATATTTTTCCTTTTTGCAACAGGGGTAAATACAATTGTCTTACCAACATTCTTTACGGTATATTCTTCTCCAGTTACTTTAATTCCTGACGGTACGGTTAACGTTCTTGAATTACCAGTTTGTCTCAGTTTAACAGTCATATTACCCCTCCTTATATGTATACTCAGTATATACTAAAATGGTAAAAGAAAAAGACCTTTACCAGGACGTTCACGAAAGTAGTATAAAGTATGCTAAAATGATAAAGATTATTAAGACCAATCAACGTTATGCACTGACTGGCCTTTTGTAATTTTAAATATAATTAAGTGGTTTTTATTTATGAAGAAAAGAAAATTAAAGAAGAGTTTAGCAACAACTGCGACGGTAATGGCTGTTACAACGGGGGTGACGGCCATTAGTAATTCCGCTAAAGCTGATACAGTACAAAATAGTAAAAATACTATTCAACAAACGCTGCCTGATACGAACCAACAAGCTCAGCGAAATGTCAGTACAGCCCAAGACGCAGTGAATAGAGCCAATGCTGATGTAGCAACCGCAAATAATGATCTTAATATTGCTAATCAAAATTTGGCAGACGCGGATTCTCAAGCAAAGGTACAGGAAAAAATAAGCAATAGTTCAAATCAGGCTGTTAATAATGCTCAGCAAGAATTTGATAATGTTCAAAGTGACTTAACAAAGTATCAACAAGAGTATCAGCGAATACTGAAAGTTCCGGTATTCTATTTAAATACTATGATGAATTCAGACAAACCTTTAGTATTTGACTTAGCAAACTATGATGGTTATAAAGGACAGAATGCACAAGCGGAAAAGAATTTTAAACTCAAAGCATATCGGGATAATATTGATCTCTTAAAAGAAGTTATTAGAAGAAATCAGAGCTTTGTTGACAATGATTATAAAAATACACCGGCTTATTATAACTTAGGCACCATTAATTATGAAATAAATGCAGTTAATAAGGAATTAGCAGAGCTTAATCAAATAATAGCTGAAAAGAAAAAAGGTACTTTTAACCAATATCAACATTATCATGATTGGATTACAAAGGATCGTTCGCGTTCATGGCTAGATTTAGAATCTGCGGATATCAGTGATATTCAAGAGATAATTGATTGGCATCATAAAATAATAGAAGAAGACCAAAGGAAGACTGCTGAGATATTGCCAATTGCGAAAAAAGAATTAGAAACTGGAAATTACTATTTAAGTGTTTCTAAGAATCTTTTGCCACAGCTGGAAGAAGTGACTAACAATCTTATTGAGACACAAGAAAAGCTTACATATGCTAAAAGTAATTTAGATTCAACAAGACGGAAAGCTTGGCAAGATAGTGTACTCTTATCACAAATTGAAGGAGATCGTGCTAATGCTCAATCTCAAGCAATCAATGCGCAAACGAAGCTCTTACAAGCACTTCTCAATAAGACAAATTCACAAGAAAAGTTAGCGTCAGCAAAAGAAAAACTTCCTATACAAACTGATGCCTTAAAGTATAGCTCGCTAATCAACCTTGAACCACTAACAGTTGAGCCGGGAGTAACTCCTGCTCCTAAAGTTACGACAGCGATTGCGGTTGAAAATGATGATCATCAGAATAAAGCTGTTATTACTTTGCCCGGCGATGAACAAGAAAATAAGCTACCCCAGGGAACAAAAGTAGTGTGGAAAGATGATGCTAAAGTTGCAGCCGATCTTCAACATCTTGGAAAGCATACTGAAGATGTCTTGATTGTTTTTCCTGATGGATCGGTAATTTTAACTAGCGAGCAAGTTACTGTTTCCGCAACAGAAAAACAGGCAGACGCTAATAAAGAGACTTCGCCTGCACAGAAAACGATTGATAGTACCCAAGAAAATAATATGCGTGCGAATGATCTTTCTGCCCAGGTAGTGGAAGTTAATGATGATAATCAAACCTCAGCACCAGAAATATTGGTGACTTCGCAAACCAAGCAACATACCGTCCGACCAAACGGGGTAATAAAAGGTCAGGCAGCACTGAATAACATTGTCCAGCCTTCATTAGCTAAGTCTTTTAAGAATAAAACAACAAATAATATTTTGCCACGAACCGGGGATGAATCTTCACTTCCGGTTATTGCCCTTGGCGCTATTATTGGGCTAATAGGAATTGGGGCAATACTTAAACGGTACGAATAAATTTGTTTTTCGTCATGCTAGTCTATATAATCAATGAAAATACAATATTTGAAAGGATCAACACATGAGTAACTGGCGTAATCTATTTGCACAACGAATTTATGAACGAGGGAAAGATTACTACTATCGCGGCAGAGTTAAAAGCTTAATTTTTGATGCAGACGATAATTTTTCTGCAATCGTTAAGGGAAATCGGGCTTATAAAGTAACTGGTAGATACCATAATGGAAAGTTTTCTCAACTTCATTGTGATTGTCCCTATGCGCAGGATAACCATCGTTGTAAACACATGGCCGCGGCTTTAGAAGCGATTGATGATGGTTCGGCAAATATTGAACCGCAAAAATCGTTAGGTGAGGTTTTTCAATCAGCTTTTCCGCCAAACCGTTTACCAGTTGATCCGCAGAGTTTTCTAAGTAAAGAAGTCTTTCCGCTACGGCTGATTGAACATGTCTTTACTAATCTTGACGATGTTCAAATCATTTCTGAGATCCTAATTAAAGCTGCAGATGCTTATTTTACAATTCCTGGAGCTAAGTGGAATTATTCAGTGGCTGGGCGTTTTAAACAATATTACTTTTCAGTGCTAGTTGCTTTTAATCGAAAAACGATTGTGGACGTCCAGGTAAACTTTGTAAAGACAAGGGAAGGACAACAGATCGCTAAAATGGTTGCCCTTTATTGCTTATTAAAGTACCTTGATCAACATAATATTGAAGAGAATACTAATGAAGCGGCCCGGCAAATGCTAGCTAATTTTCTTGATCGCGCTCCTGATAGTCAGACGATCATTACTGCTAATATCGGTGAATACTACGATGGTGGTCAATACCTTTACTTCCGGGCAGGTGTACCAGATCATATGTATAAATTTCCAAACTTGACAACCTTAACAAATGGGATTGCCCGTGGTGAGCGGCTTCGTTTAGGAAAGTTCTTTGATCAGCAAATTATCCCCGAAAACCTTGATAAAGATAGCAAACAATGGTTAGACTTGATCATCAAGCTATCCTCGACCGCTGATTTAACGCGCGATGGGTATTACGAAGCATCCGTAAAAAATGAGCTGCCCCTGGCTGGCGTGATTATGGATGAAGTTGATCAAATATTAAAGAATGGTAATACACTTTATAATCGGTGGAAAGTGCCTATTAAGCGGGAAGAACGTGCATTAGAAGCGACAGTTTCAATTAAAGCATATAGTGCCGATGACGATCCAAGTCGTCATCTTGATGTTAGTGTTGACCTTCCTGCTGACCTTATTCATGGACAGGCAGCCTATTACCACCTTGATGACCATACCTGGACTGCTTTTACAGGAATAACCCCTAATAAGTTAGACCCTGTTTTTCCAGTAACCAGTGATCTTGTCTTTGGTGTTGATACTATGGCTGAGTTTTACCGCTATGTGTTGCCCAAGCTTCAGTCGATGTTTTCAGTCGAGCTGCCCCAAGATCGCGATTTATCAAAGTTTTTACCTCCATTACCAACAGTAGTTTTCTTATTGGATTATCATGACGAACAAATTTATTGTGACTTGGCAACTGAAATTGATGGCAAAACACAAAAAATTAAGAAAATTGATGACCTTCCGCAATTTTTGATGCAAAGAGTTGAACAGGTACTAGCTAAATATTTCACCAAGTTTAATCAAACCGGGACTAGAGCAGTTCTGTTAGTTGATGAGGCAACAAATTTGCTAGCAACTGGCGTCAATGAATTACAAGAAATAGGAATTGCTAAGGCTACTCCTGCATTTAATGGGTTATACAAACAGCCGTTTACTAAGGTAAGTGTCGGTATCTCCGTTGACTCTGGCCTTTTAAAGCTTGATTTTGGGGATGATCAACTAACCGCTAAAGAAATCAAGCAAATTCTAAGAGATTTTCGACCGCATAAACAGTATTATCAATTGGGCAAGAAAACCTTGAAGATGGATGAACCTTCGCTAGCTGAATTAGTTGAGACATTGCGCAAAATGGGAATCTCATCACGTGATTTTACTGCGGAAGAACTTAAATTGCCGGTGTATCGTGCTCTTTATCTTGATGATCTTTTATCCCACCAAGAAGCATTGAATTATCGTACTACTTCAGAATTGCGCCAGCTAGTTACTGATGTTAAAACTCCGCAGAAAGATTTTAAGGTGCCGGCAAATCTTCATGCAACATTGCGTCCCTATCAATATGATGGTGTCCAGTGGTTAATGGCCTTAATGAAGTATCATTTTGGTGGACTGCTGGCGGATGAGATGGGACTAGGCAAGACCCTGCAGATTATTACTGTTCTATTAAGTGAACAAGGAAACGGACAGAATTTAATTGTTGCCCCAGCAGCAGTTATCTATAATTGGCAAGATGAGATTAAAAAGTTTGCGCCAGACCTTAAAGTAACTGTTCTTGATGGTAGTAAAGCTGAACGACGGAAACAGTTTGCGCAAAGTACAGAAAGGGATATCATTATTACTTCCTATGATGCCGCTAAACGAGATATTGATTTTTATGAAGGGCATCTCTTTAATATTGAAGTTATTGATGAGGCCCAGTACATTAAAAATCCCCAAACTGCTGCCGCTAAAACAGTCAAAGCGATCAATGCTAAGCAGCGCTTTGCTTTAACTGGAACTCCGATTGAGAATCGGTTAAGCGAACTTTGGAGTATTTTTGACTACTTGATGCCTGGTTTTCTCGGTTCTTATCAGCAGTTCCGCAAACAATATGAAGGACCGATTATTAAAAATCAGGATAACCAAGCTCAGGACGACTTAAAACGTTTGGTACAACCATTCATGCTCCGTCGTTTGAAGAAAGATGTCCTTAATGATTTACCGATGAAAAATGAACAGGTATTTTTAACACCCATGGTTGGTAAACAAGAAAGTCTATATCAGGCACGGGCTCAAAGATTGATAAGACAGATTCAAAAACAGAATGATGAAGAATTTCAGCAGAATAAATTAGCAGTCTTGGCAGAAATTACTCGTCTTCGTGAACTATGCTGCAGTCCTCAATTGTTAGATAGGGGGTACAGTGGTCCTTCGGGAAAAATTAAGGCAACTATGAACTTAATTAAGGATGAAGTGGCAGATAATCATAAAATTTTACTCTTCTCGCAGTTCACATCGGCATTAGCAATTTTAAAAGAAAAACTTGCTAAAGCAGGAATTAAGTACTTTGTGATTGAAGGAAAGACAAAGAAAGCAGATCGTTTACAATTTGTTGATGAATTTAATTCCTATGATCAGCCAGCTGTCTTTTTAATTTCTCTGAAAGCAGGAGGAACGGGGTTAAATCTTACGAGTGCTGATGTTGTCATTCATTTTGACCCGTGGTGGAATATTGCGGCTGAAAATCAGGCGACTGACCGGGCTCACCGGATTGGTCAAAAGAATAACGTGACGATTTACAAAATGATTGCACAAAACACAATTGAAGAGAAGATCATTGAAATGCAACAGAAGAAAGCAGTTCTTGCCAATTCTATTCTTTCAGGAAACGAGCTAGCAAATGCCGTCATCAACAAGGAGACACTTCTCAACATTCTCAAATAATATAGGTTTTGTGAAGTTTTATCTTAAGTCCCTATAAAATCCCGCTATAACTTGCTATACTTAAAATATTAATATGTGAAAAAAGGGATGAGAAGAATGGTAATGGTTGATTTGCATTGTCACCTTTTGCCGGGGATTGATGATGGTTCAAAAAGTATGGAGATTTCATTGCGACTTGCAAAAGAAGCAACAGAAAACGGGGTTACCCATGCACTTTTGACCCCTCACCATATGAACGGGCACTATGTAAACCATAAACAAGATGTTTTAGCGCGAACAAAAGAATTTCAAGAAGAACTAGAGAAAAATAATATTTCATTAACTGTCTTTCCTGGACAAGAAGTGCGAATTAATGGTCATCTAATTGAAGCCCTTGATAATGATGATATTTTATTCGCTGATGAGAGTGGGAAGTATATGATGCTGGAATTTCCAGACAATGATGTACCTCATTATACTAACCAGATGATTTTTAACCTTCAACAACGAGGGATTACGCCAGTGGTTGTTCATCCTGAACGGAATACCAAGATCATGGCTGAACCGGACTTGCTTTATCAAATGTTGGAAAAAGGGTGCTTGTCGCAAATCACCGCCAGTTCCTATGTTGGTACGTTTGGTAAAAAAGTTGAAAAATTCAGTAAAAACTTGATTGCGGCTGGTCAAGGATATATCTTTGCTTCTGATGCTCATGACCTTCCAGGACGAAAATACGAAATGCGGCAGGCCTTTGACAAATTATCGCGTGAATTTGGCGCTGACGTTGCTCAAGAATACCAAGATAATGCGCGAGCTATCATTAATGGGGATGAAATTGGTCGCCATCAGATTAAGAAGGTTCAGCAACGTAAGAAATTATTTGGGTTATTTTAAAAAACTAAGATTAGTTCAGAGACTGTGACATAAATCAAGTTACTTTTGTAAAAGACAAATAGCGCAGTACAACAATGGCCTTCAGCGTCCGGCAAAGTCGAACGCTGAAGGCCTATTGTTGCTTGCGGGGGCTCGAAAACGAAGTCACAAGTGACTTCTGTCTCGCTCCCTTCTGTAAAATGTAAGATTTTAAGTGGATTTAACGATTTTTTGCGTATATATAATATTAGAGACACTATTTTTAGGAGGAACTTATGCGTTTTTTACATACGGCTGATTGGCATATTGGCAAGACATTAAACGATTTTAGCTTGCTTGATGATCAGCTAGCAACCTTTAAGCAGATTGAAGCAATTGCCAAAGATCAGCAAGTTGATGCGATAGTGATTGCGGGAGATTTATATGATCGGTCCGTGCCCAATGAAGCAGCGGTTAAGCTCTTAAACCAGATGCTGCAAGACTTAAACTTGACTGATCATTTTCCTTTACTGGCAATCAGTGGGAACCATGATTCAGCGGTCCGTTTAAGTACGGGGACCGATTGGTTTGCTTACCAGTCATTTTTCTTAAACACTGACATTAATAATGCTTTTACCCCGGTCACAATCAAAAATACCCAATTTTTCTTATTGCCATTCTTTGGGATTCAAGAGGTTCGCAACTACTTTAATGATGACAAGATTAAAAATGTCAATGATGCGATGGGGCGGATTACAACTGAGATGGAAAAGCATTTTGCTCCTGATAAAAGGCATGTTCTTGTCGCCCATTTCTTTGCGGCTGGAAGTAAGCGAACGGCTGATTCTGAAATTTTGATTGAGGTTGGCGGATTGAGTGCAGTCACGACAGATGTTTTAGCTCCCTTTGATTATGTTGCTCTTGGTCACCTTCATAACCGCAATGCTTTAAATGACGAAAAAATTAAGTATAGTGGCTCACCAATGAAGTTTTCAGTATCGGAAGCCAAGCAAGAAAAAGGCGTTTGGATTGTTGATACAGCACCTTTTAAGGCCGAATGGGTTCCACTATCGCCAGCTCATGATATTCACCTTTTGAAAGGGAGTTTTACTGAACTGGCTACAAAACCTGAAGAAGCATTACGGGAAGATTTTTATGACATTGAATTGACCGACCAAGAACGAATCCCCGATGTACTAAACAAGTTACGCGAATATTATCCGAAGATTGTCAGCCTTCACCGGACACATCAGGCCGAGCAGGTTCAACTCAACCTTAGTAAGAAACGTGCTCAGGAATCGCCCCTTGATTTGCTTACGGATTTTTATTCCCAAACGATGGGAAATGATTTAACAGACTGCCAAAAGAAGTGGGCAGAAAAGGCCTTGACTCAAATTATGAAAGGGGAGGAATAGGATGCGTCCATTAACGATTGAACTACATTACTTTGGGCCGTATGAGCATCAAGTGATTGACTTTACGCAGTTCACAGAGCATTCCTTATTTCTGGTAGCAGGGAATACTGGTGCGGGGAAAACCACGATTTTTGATGCAATGTGTTATGCACTTTTTGGTCAAACAACCAATGATCGTGATCGGTCGGCAGCTGCTTTACGTTCTGATTTTGCACCAGCTGACCAAGAAACAATGGTGAAGTTTACTTTTGAACACCAAGATCTTAAATATCAAATTATGCGTCGTCCTAAACAGGTTTTAAAGGGACGTCGCGGTAATTTGGTTGAACATAATCAAGCCGTTGACCTTATCTACCCACTTGAAAGTGATCATCCCCATGAAATTACTAAAATCAAGGAAGCAGACACGTTTATTACTGACCTGCTCAACCTAACCCGTGATCAATTTAAGCAGATTGTTCTTCTCCCTCAAGGAAAGTTTCGGCAGTTTCTTGATTCAGATAGCAATACGAAGGAAGCTCTTCTAAGAGACCTCTTTAATACGTCCCGTTATGAGCAGTGGGCAACGCAATTAAAAAACGATTTGCGCGAACAGAAGAAGTCATTAACGGCCCAAGAAACAAAACTTCAATCATTAAAGGAAACCGTAACCGAGATTGATGCGCAATTAACAACTAAAGAATGGTTAACAGAAGCAAAAAATTACTTATCCCGACTAAAGGCTAATCTTAAACATTTAGGCGATGATGAGCAGCAACAGCAAAAGAAAGTTGATCAGCTTGATGCCCAACTTCATACTGAGCAAGAGTTGAAAAAGAACATTGAGGCGTTGGCTGAACTTGTCAAGGCTGGAGAAATACTGCAAGCTCAAGCAGAAAAGATCCAAGAAATAAAGCAACAAGTAAAAATCCTTGAATGGTACCAAGAACACCAGACAGAATATCAACGGTGGAAAGATGGTGAAAAGCGTCTCCAAAAATTAACAGCGGACAGTAATATTCTCCATGAGGACCTGCGTAATCTTCAAAAGCAACAGCAGACAATTGAAACCGAACTACAACAAACGAGCAAGCAGCAAGAAGAGATTGATCAGCTTCAAACAGAGGTCGCCGACTTAACGAATAAACTACCATTATTCGATGATCGAGATAAGCTAAAATCAACTGTCGATGAACTACAGACAAACTTAAAGCAGCAGGAAAAACAGCAAGCTGCTTCCCAGAAGAAGTTGCAAGACGCTCAACAGCAATTGACGGTTGTTACTAATAATTTAAAAGAGCATGAAAACTTAGGGGAAGTTCAAGTTCAACTAGCAAAGAAGGAAGGCCTTCAAGAAAAATTAACGACTGCTGGAAAAGATTTAAAGCAATTAGAAACAGAACTTTCATCTGAAAAGGAAAATTGCGTGAAATTAAAGCAAGAGCAGGGGGATGCTGAAAAGCTCGTTCAAAAATCGCAAAGTAGGTTGGATGACTTGAATGATCGCTTTGCCCGTCACCAAATTGCCATTCTTGCTCAAAAATTAAAGCCAGCCACCCCTTGTCCAATTTGTGGATCGCTTGACCATCCCCATCCAGCAAATTTAGCAGATGATGGTGAATTGGTAACGGAAGCACAAGTTAAAGCAGCAACCGTTAAAGCTCAACAAAACCGTAGTACGCTTGACCAGTTAAGAGAGCAAGTTCGTCAAAGCGTTGCCCAAATTGCTAACTTAACGACACAGTTAGAAACTCAGCAGGCAAATTTAGCCGAACTATTAGGGGATGATGAATTACCGCAGGATTGGGAAGGGCAAATCGAAAATCAGGCTCAGAAACTAGCGCAAATGAAGACTGATCTTGCTAAAATAGAACAACAGGTTAAAGAATGGCGCCAAGAAGAGGAAGAATTGGAACAAGAATCCAAGTTCTCTCAAGAAGAATTAGATAAAATAGACGAAAGTGTGAACCGCTGCAAACAGGATTTAATCGCCAAGCAGACTATTCTGAAAGAAAAAACAGCCGCTTTACCAGCAAAATTTCCTACTAAAGAAGCTGCTGACAAGCAAATTCAAACTGATCAACTAACGATCAAAGCCTTTAATAACCAGCTTGAGTCATTACAACAACAACGACAAGAAAATGCTGAAAAATTAGCAGGGACAAATAGTCGGATCGACCAGACTAAAGAAGAACTTGCCACCCAAACGACGCAACAGGATAACTTACACCAATATCTTGTGAACCTTTTAGCGCAGTATGATGTCCAGCTTAAATGGAATTTCTGGCAAGAAGCTAGTGAACAAGTAGCAACATTGTCATCATTACGTGAACAGGTAACGACCTTTGAGAATCAAGTCCAGGATAATCAGTCCCAACAAGAGCGGTTGACTAAGGCCATCAATAATCATCCCATGCCAGATATTACGTCAACGCAGACCAAACTTAATACTGAGCGTGAACAACTTCGGCAATATCAGCAAGAAATGGGTCAGTTAACTGCGCAGTATAAGCAATTAGAAGAAACGGATCAAAAGATTATTAAGGTAGTTGAAAAAACAGGAAAACTTGATCAAGAAATTAATGAATTACAAACATTAACAGACGTCGTGACTGGGAATACCGAAAACCACGTTAGCCTAGAACGGTATGTATTACAGGCATATTTTCAAGATGTCTTAGTAGCAGCCAATGTTCAGTTAGACCGGTTAACTAATGGTCGCTACCAGTTTGAATTAGCAACGGAAAGTCATGGGGCTGGTGCCAAGTGGAGTGGGCTTGAAGTTAATGTATATGATGATAATGCTGGCAGAACGCGAAGTGCCCGGACGCTTTCTGGTGGTGAAAGTTTTATGGCTTCACTTGCCCTTGCTTTAGCTCTTTGTCAGATTGTCCAAGAGCAAAGCGGGGGGATTAAGATTGATGCGCTCTTTATCGATGAAGGATTTGGTTCCCTTGATCAGCAAGCCCTTGAAGATGCTCTTCATTCCCTTCAAGAACTCGAAGGTCACCGGATAATTGGAATTATCAGTCATATCACTGAACTGGAAGAGCAAATTCCAGATCAATTAATTGTTCGATCAAGAAATGGCCGTAGTTATGTCGCATACCAGCATGAAATATAAGTTTAGAACAGTATTTAAATTTGCGATGATGAAATTAGATAAAAAACTTTAAAAATAAAAAGTGCAAAAATCAGTTTTTTGCGTATATATATTTATAGGGGAGGTGATTTGCGAGATGAAGACTTGTTCGTTCATAGACTCCTTTCCCCATTATTTGCTGTCTTCGTCTGCAATCACTTTCCTAATGGGAGTTGTGACATGAGCTAAGTTGCTTCCATAGACGAGATGACAGCGCAGTACAACAATAGTCTATTATCGCTTGGCAAAGCTGTTGGTGACTATTGATAATTGCGTAGCCTCCAAAGGTTAGGTTCGCGTCAAAAAATGAAGTAACAGGTGATTCCTGTCTCGCTCTCTTTCTTCTCCCACAAATCTTAATGTGAAGATCTCTTATCTGCTCTTTTACGTACCACCAGATAGGAGATCTTTATTTTTTAAAATAAAAAGTGCAAATGTTATCTTTTTCCGTATATATTTAAGTGAAGGCCTAAAAAATGCATTTAATGCTCTTTAACTCCATATTATCTTCCACAGTCAAATCGGCCTTCATTTCAAAAGCTAGGAAATTATTCTTAGCTTTTTCTTATAATAAAAAAGTCATTATTGTGGGGAGGGCAATAATGACTTTGAAATTATTTATCTTAATGATTTGCGGTATCTAGCGGCTTGCGCTTCTGCTTCTGAGTTGAAATAGACCGCATTTGCTGAATTCATATGATAGCCTTGCTGATCAGGCGTATGGTAGATTTTTTGAACGAGCATTACCAACGATCATACCGGCCTGATCGGTTCGCATATTACCGTTATTCGATGGTGCAGTTGGACTGCTGCTTGTATTAACTGCTGAACTTTCCTCGCTACTGCTGCTCGATGATATTTCTAAAGATGATTCGCTTTCAACAACTGGTTTTACGTGAGTAGTATTAGTAACAGTAAAACTTGTTTTGGCACTTTTATCATCATCACCGTTAGTGGCGGTAATATCGAAACGACACTTCTTGGTACTAGTAGCAAGTTTTAGACTCTTACTAAAATTACCATTATCATCGGCTTCGACAGTATAGCGACCGTTGTTTCCACCATGTTTTACAATTTTAATCGTTGCATTGGCTTCAGTCTTTCCTGAAAAAGTGACAGATCCGTCTGCTTCAGTATCAATCTTAAGCCCTTTGCTTGTAGCTTGCGCATTCTTACCGTCTGGGATATTAACGGTGAGCGGTAAATTACTGGCAAGTACTGAGTGTTGGTTAATTGGAATAATAAATAAACACGCGATTTGCTAGTTCGTAACATTTAACAAAAAAAGCCTAACAAGGTTAGACTCAAAGTAGACTAAAAAAGGAGTC
>NZ_CANCWY010000034.1:0-8585 GCF_947381695.1 Limosilactobacillus sp. DJ3M12
AACTTGAATAGCTCTCAATTATCTTTGTTATTAAGCGAATTGACTTCGCAAATGTTTTACTTCAAATCACATCGTGAATGAAGACCCTACACATTTGATTCGTCGAAACTTTGTTCAGTTTTCAAAGGTCTACCCGTTGGCTAATCAAGCAGCCAATCAACATGATTATTATAACATACATCAGATCAGCTTGTCAAGAAGAAAATTTAATTAATTTTGAATTCCTTTTGATCGATAACTCAATCAGCAACTTTATTAATATATCATGTCATCAAGTGGATGTCAATAGTTTTTCAGAAAACTATTTCAAGAATTAGTGACTTTACAACCATATTTACTCTTAATAATCTTAATAGATATGATCATTTATTCACATCTTTTCGATGACAATGTTTATATTTTACCCTATATTTTTATTATTTGCAATACCTTTTTTATAAAAATTACCAGTAAGTAAATTAATTTTATCTTCTGGTAATTTTCTACTAATTAATTCAATTACTAATATTCTTTTGCACTTAAAAGATCATCTTTAGCGTTTTTGAAATCACTTGGCAATGGTGCCAAAACAGTAATATTTTCACCTTTAAATGGACTATAAAAGCTCAGCCAATAACAATGGAGTGCTTGTCTAGCAATTAATCCTGATTCTTCACCATACATTTTATCGCCAATTAATGGGAAACCAAGGCTAGCAAAATGAACGCGAATTTGGTGTGTCCGCCCTGTATGCAACCTAATTTTGATAAGGCTTGCTTGAACATTACATTCTTGGCGCCAGTATTCAGTTACAGATGCTTTCCCTTCTTTCCCTACCATTCTTTTTACAAATGAACTGGGATCGCGTTGAATCGGCGCATCAATATAACCATGCTCTGCAGGAACTTTTCCTTTAATTAGAGCAAGATAGTTTTTCTTAACTAAATGTTTTTTTAACTGTTCATCTAGGACAGCATGGGCAAATCGGTGTTTAGGAAAAACAACTAAGCCGCTGGTGTCACGGTCTAAACGTGTCGCAACATGGGTAACCTGATTTTCATAATTTTGGCGCTTATAGTAGCCTTTTACCCGATTCACCAAACTATCGGCTACCGGAACGTTATGAGCCGGAACTGTCGCTACTCCTGCCGGCTTATTCATTATTAAAAAGTCTTGATCTTCATAAATAATATCGATAGGTGCCTCACTGATATCCACATTATCATTAGCAGTTTCCGGAGGGAGAATTAATGTTACTTTATCGTGGTAATTAACAGTATCAACTGCCCACTTATCTACCCCATTTATTTGCATTTTTCCTCCATGGTATATGGCTACTTTTAATAACGAAGAAGAAACCCCATACATTTTTAATGCCGATCGTAATTTCCGTGGTGTGCGATGATCATATATCCAATTAAATTCCATTAATGCACTCCACCAATAAATGAATCTTTTACTCGATTCCAGAAATTATTATGCCGATATTGAGCAAAATATATTCGTTGCTTAGAAACTCTATAAGATAATTCAGTTAGGTACCGCTCCTTCTCACTTTTAAGCATCCATTGATCACGATCGCATGTAAGCACATGCCCATTTTCATCACGCAAACGCAAAATTAACTCAGCATCAGCGCCAAAAATAATCGGTGAGCCTAGTGTCCGGAAAACCCGGTTGTTAAGTGAAGCCATTTCTGCTAACTGAAAGCCAACACTATTTGGATCGACAATGGCACCCCCGACTGATTTATTATAAGCAGTTGAACCGGTTGGAGTTGAAATACATAAACCATCCCCCCGAAAGTTTTCAAACAAATGATTATTAATGAACACATCACATACCATTGTTCGTGTAACATTCCGAATTGTTGATTCATTAAGTGCAATATAATTCTCTATCTGCCCATCAGAATAAGTAGCCTTCATAGCAAGTAGAGGATACGAAACTGCCTGTCCGCTATCTTTTACTAAACTATCAACTAAATCATCAATTTCAAAACTCCGCCAATCCGTATAAAATCCTAAGTGGCCAGTATGAATTCCAACAAAGCGAATGTTATTTAAGTCTTTTTGATAATGATGAAAAGCCGATAACAAAGTACCATCTCCACCGATTGTTATTACAACTTCTGGATTTTTTTCGACATAAGTTAAACCCGCCCGTTTCATTTCAGTCTTTAAAACCTTTGTCACTCGTTGAGATTCTGCTGTTTCATTATTATATATTCCAATTCTCATAATTTACTCCTTTAACTCGTCCTCATCAATAGAATTAGTTGACCTCCGCTTAGAAAACAATGTCTGTGCTTCCTTTATTTCTTCTCGAATCTCTGACATTTCATTATCAAGCTTAAATGCTGCCTCTGCGGCTCTTTGCAACCTTGCAGATAGCTCCTCAGGAAACTCACCTTGATATTTATAATTTAAGGAATGTTCTACTGTTGCCCAAAAGTTCATTGCAAGGGTACGTACTTGAATTTCAGCTAATATTCTTTTTTCTCCAGTAATTAATTGCACCGGATATTCAATAACAATATGATAGGAACGATATCCACTCGGTTTAACATTGGTGACGTAATCTCGTTCTTCTAAAATAGTCATATCACTTCGCTGCCGTAATAAGTCAACTACCTTATAAATATCTTCTACAAATTGACACATGATTCGTAAACCGGCAATATCTTGCATATCTTGCTCAAGTCGATCCTCTTGCACATGTCGTCTAATCATTTTTTCTTTAATACTATCAACTGGCTTTACTCGTCCAGTTACAAATTCAATCGGAGAATGTTGCGTTTGGTCTTGAAATTGCTTTCGCATCCCCCGTAATTTGACTTTTAGTTCATTTACGGCTTGCTGATATGGCAATAAAAAATGCTGCCAATCTTCAATCATAATTCAGCCTCCTGTTAAATCTCCGTATATTTTAGCACATTTATAATAATAACTCTTGTAATTATCTTAAAACTAAATTCTTTACAAATAGTTAGATATTTGCAAAAATAATTATGTTCACAGGATTAGGATTTTGAGTATACAAATGATCGGAGGGGTTAATTATGCTCGAACTTCATCTTTTTGTGAATCCATTAGGAATGCGCTGTTTACGGTGTGAAAAAGACGTGTTAAAAATTGATCGTGATTTAAATACAAAAATTAGTTATCAGTTTGTACCACTATTCAATATGAAAACGATCGATAGCACACTTAAATATTATCATCTTAATCCCCATGATCTTGCTGCAAGACAACAAGTATCAAAAACCCTTAACCAAATAATACTAGATTATAAAGCAGCCCTCTTCCAAGGACGAAAACGTGGACGGCATTATCTCTTACAATTACAATCTGCGCTTATTAACCAAGGCTTGGATTACAACGATGAATTAATTAATAAAATTGCACATGGTTCACACCTTGACTTAGAAATGTTTTTTGAGGATCGGCAAAGTCAACTTGCTAAGCAGGCTTTCCGTCAAGATCAAAAAATCGCAAGTGATCTAGGCGTATCAGAAACGGCTACCGCAGTCGTTTTTAACACCGAAGATTCTGATTACGGCCTAATGATTCCAAATTTTGACTATAATACTTTAATAAACGCATTTAAAAGCGGAAAATTGGCTCGATCTGCATCCTTAGATGAATTTGTGAACCAATATCGTCCGCCAAAGCTACAAATTATACAAAACAATAATTAATAAAAAAGAGATTGGAAAAGTTGGTCTTTCATTATTGCACCATCTATCCAACCTCTTTTTTATTTTCTGCCTAGAATTGTAATCGTTCTCTTGAAAAAGCAAGCTTTACTAGTTTCCCTAGTAATTTTTTGCTTTCGTCCACTGCGGTTTCGGCCATCCGATTATTAATTGTGGTTAAAAATGCACTCACATCCTGATGTTCTGCTATTTCCTTATCCGTATTATTTTGAACATTCATTGTTTTTGCCATTACTTGCAATTCAAAGTTTTCTTCAATATTCTGTGCTTGACCATAATTTTGGTCCCCAAGCGCAGCAATTGTATGAGTGAGCCAATACATATCGTCTATTGAATATTCAGTACTAGTGTTTCGATAAGGGATTGGTGTATCGTCAATATTTGCATAAAAGGGAACCACTGCATTAAAAGTATTAGGACCAAATGCTAACCAATGAACACCAGCAATACTTGCAGGAACATTATTACGTATTTGTAGAATATGTAATTCTAAGTTTCGGTTTAGTGCAATTGACCTAAATGGAGCTTTATCTCTTTCTAAATGATACGGATCAAAAGCTGTCCCTTGATAATGAGAACTCATTAACTTCTTAATCGTAGTTACAGTAAGCTTTTCTTTTGCATAACAGATGAATGGAAGGTTATTACTTTGCGGGTTAGCATTTATCGTCCCTAGTTGCTGCTGAACATACCATGCTCGTGGGTTGTTATAGACAGTATCAGTAGCAGTTGCACTTCCACAAATATGTCGTAAATTGTATTCGTCTTCGCTAGGATTCAACTTATTTTGATCAATCCACTGTTTCAAATTTGGTGAACTCATTGTATTGGGACTATCAAAATCAAAATTAGTAATATTAAATCGATTAGGGGCAATCACATAGGCATTGTCGGGAATTTTAACAGCTGCCCAATGATGACCGCCAATCGTTTCCATATACCACACTTCATTATTATCACTAAAAGCTATCGCATTAGCCTCATAAGTGCCATACTTTTCTAATAAACTTCCTAGTTTCTTAACACCATCTTGAGCACTCTTAATATAAGGAAGGACTAATGTTACAAAATCTTCTTCGCCAATTCCCGATAAGGTGTTATAAGGATCTATTGCTAATATCCGGGCATTAGTAGTAATAGTTTCAGTCGCACTCATCGCAACATTCAGACCATTGATACCGCCCGCACCAAAAATTCCATCTTTATCGTCAGCATCAGGCGTAGAAGTATATTTTAGCTTAGGAACTGGTAAATCAATTTTAAAGTCAGTTGTTTTGCTTTGATATTTACGTGGCTGTCTTTCTGGTTTTACTAATACAAATCTTTGAGGATCAAATGCATTACTATAATCTTCCTCACGACAAACTATAGTTGACCCGTCAATCGTTGCATTCTTTCCTGCTAAAAACATTGTACATGTGTGTTGCATACTATGATCTCCTTTTAACCAGCTGTAGTTTTAACTGTGAATCATTAAACCATCTTGGACGATGAATTAAAATAAGATGATTATCCCTTCTACAAATTACTTTAAAGGCAATTAATTCGTTTGTATATTGGTTGATAATAATATTGCGGATTGTTTCTGGAGGTAAACAACCAGGGAATAACCAATTGCTTTTGTTTACCTTCATTAATAATCTTTTCCATTCCTTATCTCCCCAAGAATAAAATAAGGGGAATTTCTCTATCTCTAATATTACACCAATTCGCCAGATAATCATTGGAATAGACATTGCCGGCCAGCTTGCAATGAGATCATGGCATACTAGTGGACATTCAGATAAAGCATGTCCAGTAAGTTTTAAAGCAGTTAATGATAGTTTTCTTATTTCTTTATTTGGAAAATGATACTGTTTCTTCTTTAACATTTCAATCTGCTCCATTAAAATAGTTTTTTTATCATACTTTAACCGGCTATAGGAGCAACGCCAATATTTCTGATCAATAACTAATTGCGCCCTTTTCACATCCCAAAACAAGAGAACAAACTGCCTTCTAAAGATTTGCGTAAACTGAACGATTTTCTTATTTCCCAAGTTACGCAAATAAGGCGATCCTAATATCCACCAAACCGGAATTCTTAACTGACGATACCCTTCATTACGTGCTAATAACTTTTCAAGGCTTAAGGGACTACATTGAAATTCAACTGCTACAGTTTGTCCATTAATTTCTAAAAGAATATCCGGTCGTTGAGTAATTGTTGGAAAATAGACTTCTAATTGCGGATTCCAATGATGCTTTTGTGCCCATTGATAAATCTGTTCTTTCCCTTTTAAATGTTCTAATGTTTCACCCTCGCTAAAGCCACAGTCATTTCCCTTCTTATGGGCATAATGAGTAATCTTATGCTTTCCTCGCCGCAAGATCACTCCCTGCCCGCATCCTGGACAATAATATGCCATATCGCTTTTTGCGTTTTCAGCCAACACTAATTGATCGTTATGAACTGCAATTAACATTTAATCCCCCTATATATTTATATACGGAAATTACTCAATTTTGCACGAAAAAAACTACGTTGAGTATGAACTCAAACGCAGCTTATTCAAAATAGTGTCGAATTAAATGCAAGGCAGATACTGACATTATTTTCTTTCCATGTTCACTTAAAAAATCAACCGTTGTTGCCGTGGGATTTCCATATTCATAAGCAAGAGCAAGCTGATCTTTAACATCATTACTGTTCAAAATAGAATCAGAATAAGCAATTGCTAAATAATACAAATCATTGTACTTATATAAATATGATGAAACATCATCATTATCGGCAATTTTCGCAAAATCAATTAAATCTTCAAAAGAATCAAACGTAATTACTTGCCAGTTCGTGTGCTGAATCTCATTATCTTCTGAATCATTAATCGCTGTTTTCCTTTGATCTTGATCCTGACTATTTTTTTGAATCAAATGTTGCTTAATATATTTGGACACCTGGTCATTAATCGGTCCATGCTGTTCATTCCCAGCAAAATTAGAATCATTTTTACTAATAAATAATTCTAAGCCATTATTAGTGGGCATCACCTGAAAAGTAACCGCATCGTTATTTTGGAATTGGCGATCAGTATCTACTTCTTTCAGGATACTATAAAAGAAATCCTCTATTTGCTGATGGTCACCTAGCAAATCTAGAATGGTGATACCCCGAGCAGATAAATCATCATTATCTACCAAAACGCGAATAGTATTTTCATTAATGCGTTCCATCTCCATTGAGCAGCACCTCCTTTTACCAAAACTAGATGTTACTTCTATTGTAAGGATTTTCGCTTAAAAGTAAAGTTACTCGGTTAAAAGAATAAAAAAAGGAAAGCATAATACTTTCCATATTCTATCAGTTAAATCATATTTGCTTTTTCTTGAGCCTCTACTAGTTCTAGTTCACGAACCTTTCGTGGTAAGAAGCGACGGATTTCGTCTTCGTTGTAACCTACTTGAAGCCGTTTATCATCAATAATAATCGGACGTCGTAACAATCCTGGATTTTTACTAATTAACTTAAACAGATCCTTCATCGACAAATCATTGAGATCTATGCTCAACTTCTGGTAAGCTTTAGACCGCTTTGAAATAATGTCTTCAGTACCATCTTCAGTCATCCGTAAAATATTCTTGATTTCATTTAAAGACAATGGTTCAGAAAAAATATTCCGTTCCTTAAAAGCAATATCATGTTCTTTTAGCCAGGCACGTGCTTTACGACAAGACGTGCAACTTGGAGACGTATATAGTGTAACCATTTCGTTTAGTGGCCTCCTTTATTAAGTTAAACTAGAACATTCATTAATACATTGTTTATTATACTCCCTATTCAATTAATATTAAAGCGATATAACAAAAATTATTGACTTTTTGTAAGTTCTATTGATATTAGATTTTCCATTTATGTCTTATCAAAAATAAAGTAGATAAAATTTACAATTTAATTATTTTACATTAAGTTGTACTATAATAAGTATGACTACTAACTTCTGAGGAGGGATTAATATGTTAACAAAAATTAGCTTAACATTTGGTTCACGACAAATTTTACAATCAATCATTGATAAATATCCCGAACGTCATTTTAAATTAATGCAGGCAACTACTCATACAAGAAAATTAGCATTATTTGATCTTTCTGGAAAAGATACTATTTTTCAGTCACCAGTAAAATTAACAACTCTTGATTCAACGCTAGATGCTCAATTAAATGGAATGTTTTACTACCAATCATTTCAAGTAAACGGTGACCGTCAAAAGCTACTTTATAATACACTTCAAAAGGTATTAACTGAACCAGCTAATATGAACGGTGGTTATATGCTTAGCGTTGATAATAAAGCGGAAGCTACTACTTTAGTTTTACTAACTGCTTGGGCCGATTTTGAAGCCTTAACTGCATGGAAGGAAAGCGATACTTTCACATCCTTAAAGAACTTTACTAGTATGGGGTCAGATAATAGTTATTATGATGAGATTTACAAACCCATTTTTTAATAAGTAGATAACGTAGGGTATTTGCCAATGGTATTTAACTGATACCTACAACAGGACTATGAATTATCATTTTTGGTAATTCATAGTCCTGTTTTTTAGGGTATACACTTTCTGGTATGGATAGAGATTCCATGCCAAATTTTTTATCCCGAAATGTCAATTTAAGTTAGAAAGAAAGTAGTTGCTCATCAGTGACGTAGGACATGAATACCTCATATGGAGTTCGATAGCCTAGTGATTTGCGGGGCAGGTTATTTCGCTTACTCATCAGTTGGGTCACCAATTCATCGGGAAGATTGCGGAAATTTAGCCGTTTTGTTAAGCCGTCCCGGCGTAAAAGACCGTTGTTGTTTTCGTTCAGCCCTCGTTGATTGGGAGCACCAACCTCGGCAAAGTAAGTGTG
>NZ_CANCWY010000035.1:0-7688 GCF_947381695.1 Limosilactobacillus sp. DJ3M12
AAGAAGAAATTTTAAATTATTTTTGAATTTCTTTTGATCGATAACTCAATCAGCAACTTTATTAATATATCATGTTGTCAATGGGATGTCAATAACATTTTTTAAATTATTGTTGAGACTTTGCAACTAAGTTAAATAAATCTAAGAAGTTACAAGCGATTATCTATCTCCCATCGCTGACAGGAATTTTATTATATCCTATCTCTAAATCCTTTGCAAGCATTTATTTTATTTTTTATGCATATCATTCAAAAATTGTTGAAGGTTTAACTCTTCATTAACTTTTTGGAACGTTTCGGTATTCCAGCCATTACTACCTGTAACAACTAATTTATTATTATCAAGCGTTGCGGTAAGGGGATTAGTTACGTCACGATCTTCCAAATTTATAAGGTAGTGTTCTCCTTCTTTACGCCATGTTAAGCTATCATCTGTATCCGGATTATTCTTATCTGCATAAACATACTGACCTGTTCCGTTTTCATTTAAGACAATAGCTGCACCGTCTTGATCATCTCGATACGATCCAACAATCTTTGCAGTCTTTGTTATTTTAGGCGAATCTTTTTTTACTACTTTATTGTCACGAACTGGGTTAAGTTGCTTACTAGCAAACCGTTTATAATTTACCCCTAAAATTCCTAACAAGATTACCAGTAATATAGTAAATATAATTAGCCCAATATGTGATCGTTTCTTTTTAGTACTTTTCACCATCATTACCCCATCCCTCCTAGTATTATCTCATCATTCCAGTAAATCTGTCACATCTTTTTTAGCTGATCTTTTCTTCAAGTTGAATAAATTCTCGAAGGTATTTAAATGGAAAAGGAATTACTGTTAAATGATGAAATCGTACAAAATTCACCATCATCAGTTGAAGAAACTTCAAGATATTTTCGGTCTCAATCGTAGCGAAACCGCGCTCATTTAATTTAATGTTAGGCTGAAGTTGCCAGATGTGTGATGCCTTTGCAATTGATATATTCATATTTTTACTAATGGTTCCTACATTATAGTAAATAACATCCTGATCGCCGTTATCAACGAAATAATTAATATCGGTTAATCCAGAGAGATGCTTTTGAACATGGGATTTTATTTTTGGTTTCACTTTCAAAACTAGTCCATATTGTTCATATAATTCATCCAATAACAAATTAATTGCAATTGGACTTAGTATTTTATTTTTCTTAATAAAATTAAATTCATCTTTTAAGTCATTGATGTTAAATGAATTTAGCTATCTTTTATTAATGATAGAAATAAGATTTTGGTATTTAGTTCTGTAATTAGGGTAACTTTTACT
Source organism: Limosilactobacillus sp. DJ3M12 (assembly GCF_947381695.1). NCBI lineage: Bacteria > Bacillati > Bacillota > Bacilli > Lactobacillales > Lactobacillaceae > Limosilactobacillus > Limosilactobacillus sp. DJ3M12. The sequence continues at coordinate 1,310 of NZ_CANCWY010000035.1, forward strand.
TAAATCATTCAAAGCCCGTTTAAGTTCCGCTTTTGTTACTGATGAACAATTTTGATGACTAATCATCTCGTTGATATCGCCAAAAAGCTCAGCATTAGGCAAAGTAAAGATATTTTTCCTGTTTAAATTGTAGAAAGTATTGGCAGGAGTTTTAATTAGGTACTGAAGATCTGTATCATCAGAATTAATAAATTTTGAGCTTTCTTGTAAATCTAACCGTCTCACCTCGAACTCATCACTATTAATCATTTTAAATAGATAGACTGCTTGGGTACCATAAGCTTCCTTTGCAACTTGATAAAACTCCCATCCCACTATTGAATCTAGTTAATGATACAGACTTAAGCTTCTTTCTTTCAAATCTTTCTTTATTATCAACTCTTTTAATGAATTAATTAACGTACTTCCAATTGTCAAATGTTGCACTATTGCCTGCTGATAGTCTCTCGCATAATTATCTTTAACATCTTCATGAGTTTGGAAATACCGCTTATTATTAATCACCACTAGATTATATCCAAATTTATCTTCAACGGTCGGTCTAATATTGATTTTAACTGTTGGTAGAAGCTGAACCAACGCGATCTTGATATCTTCTATCCTTCCATCCCTTGCGATCCGATTATCGATTAAGTTTAACTGATTCGTCGCAAAGAATTCTTCGATATGCTTGTCTAACCAATCCCCGCCATGCTTCATCCCGATTCTGTCGGTTGGGAGTTATGTAGATAATGACATCGGAGCCCTTACTTTTCATTAGCATGTCCGTTACCCACTGCAAGGCACCCGTTGTTTTCCCAGAGCCAGTTCGATTTTCAAATAATGCTAAACCCGGAAGCTGCTTTTCAGCAATTTCATTAAACAGCTTAACCGTTAAATTTTCCATTGGCCTCCCTTCTAAAAAAGCAAAAAGGGGCTCCTTGCTGATCAAAGAGTCCCCAAATAATAATTCAATAATTGCAATAAATCATATGTGTTGCTGAAAGATAATTCATTTTACTTATTTGCTGCTATTTTCTTTCCCTTATTTACATAGTGAAGCGTACCAATTGGACCATCAATGTGAAGTTTGCCATTCTTATAAACAAGTTTGGTTACTGCCGCATTCTGCATTGGCTTTCCATCATATTTTTTAGAAATGGTTGAAAGATATTCATTAATTGACATTCCGGAACTAACAACTAAGACATTGCCGCCACCCTGTTTTTGAGTCGTTTTTGCAATGTGAAGTAATTCGGAATTCATCCGTTTTTGAACCTGAGCTGAGCTTTCTGCCCGATCACTCTTAGCCAACTTGGTATTTTGTGAATTGTCCATATCAAGTTTGTGGTAGGCATCTTGAAGCTTATTCCAGTAATCTTTGCCTGTTGCTTGCTGGAACTGCTTGCCATCTTGATAACCATAAACATTAGCAATCTTCTGGTTATCAGCTTCAATACTATCTCCTTCAAAGCTACCGTATCCGCCCTCACGTAACATTGGTGTGGTCGTAATCTTTGTATTTGGATTGGCAGAATACTTCAATGCTTGTTGTGCGGTAACTTCTTGCCGGGTTAAGTTACCTGTGTAGGCATGCTTAAATTTAATCCCCTTTAATCCATAGCCCAAATCATTAGCAACGGTAATCCCATTTTTAGTTAATGGGAAATCACTCGATCCTTGTACCCGTTGCATTACATTACCAGTAGTTTCTCCATGACGTGTAAGATAGATTGTTACCTGCTTATCATTAGAGGCTGCATAGACAGTAGCTGGAACTGCCGTCATCGCAGAGCTCCCTAATAGTAAACCTGATAAAACAGCACACATTACTGTTAATTTTTTGAATTTCATTAAACTTTCCTCAATTCTTATCAGATTATTTCAGCAACACCTTTATTTTACACACTTCTGTAAGCGCGTTCAATAATATTTTTGTCAAATCTCAAGAATAAGCATTAGCAGCTACTCTTTTCTTTTCCTCTAAAAGAATTACAATAATCGTGAGGTGATGAGGATGAAAATTCTTGTAACGAAAAATAAAGAAGAAGCAAGCCGAAAAGCTTTTAAACTTCTTCAAACAGATATTATAAACGGCGCCCAGGTACTTGGTCTCGCAACAGGGAGTTCTCCACTAGGTCTTTATCAAAAGATGACTAATAGTTCTGTTGATTATTCTAACCTTATTTCGATTAATCTTGATGAATATGTCGGTCTTAAACCAACTGATCCGCAAAGTTATCATTACTTTATGGAGCATCATCTTTTCACGCAAAAACCATTTGCCAAAAGTTTTATTCCAGATGGCAGTAACCTGAATGCCACTAAAGTAATTAATCACTATAATCAAATTTTGGCTACTTATCCTATCGATACGCAAATTTTAGGAATTGGTAATAATGGTCATATCGGTTTTAATGAGCCTGGAACCCCTTTTGATAGCCAAACCCATAAAGTAAAGTTAACCCCTGCTACTATCAATGCCAATGCACGCTTCTTTACTTCAAGTAAGGACGTGCCAACGGAAGCCTACACGATGGGAATTGGTTCAATCTTGCAAGCAAAACATATCATCTTACTCGCATTTGGTGAGCAAAAAGCAGACGCAATCAACAAAATGGTCAACGGTAAAATCACAACCGCTGTTCCGGCATCAGTCCTCCAAAAACATCCAAACGTAACAGTGATTCTTGATAAACAAGCAGCAAGCAAACTAGCTTAACCAGCACTTTTCTGTAATGCCATGGTCTTGGCAATAATACCGACATCTGATTGGTTCAACCCGGCAATCATTTCCGCGTTGTCTGCTGGGTAATCAATTACCTGACCATGATGGAGAGCAATTAACTGGATGAATAATTTAGTTGACCGCCCATTCCCTTCACGAAACGGATGAATATAGTTCAAATCATTTAAGAGAGCAGCATAATCCTCAATGGTAGGCTGCTTTTTCTTATTCAATCGCCCAATTTCATCATTAATATACTTAATTGCATTATCAAAGCGATCATATTCCAAAAAATCAAAACCTGCTTTAGAAATATAGTAGTTACGTAACTCACCCGCCCAGTCATAAAGCCAACCAAAAAGGAATTTATTAATCGTCTGTAAATCTTCAAAGCTTTTAATTTTCGGTTGTTGTTGCAGGAGGGCCACTTCCCTTTCTGCTACGCCGCGATACTCAATTAAGCTTAATTCATCTGCATTTTTAATTGCAAATTTATTGCGGAGGGTTCCATTATCATATAAAAATTTTGCTTGAAGTTCTTCATCAGTCATCTTCGTCACCAAATAGCTGCTCAATTTCCATTAAAATTTCATCATCTGGATTTTCAGCATTCTCTTTTAATTGTCTTACCTCTGTTGCTGTAGGTTTCCATCCCTCTAAAACATTACTTTCAACGGCAAAACGAACTTGTTGATAAGAAGAAGGTGTTTGGAACTGCACGTGCTGAATCGTTAATTGATCATCGTCAGTATGGAGGTGAAAATCAAAGTCTTGAATCCGATCTAATAATTCTCCTGGACGCTCTCCTAAAGCATCTGCAAGTGCATTAAGAATCTGAATTGACCAAGTTGCAACGGGCCGTTTAAGTGTTTCGTTAACCTGCGCAACGTCGAGGCCGCTTTCTTGAGCGACAAACGCGACGGTCATATTATTGGTTTTTAAAATATTGATGATATTTTCTGCCATGTTCTTACTCCATTTTTACTTTATCGTTTCCATTATAGCGAGAAAACAAAATAATGAAAAATAGACTGCTAGCTTCCAAATAATGAAAGTAACAGTCTATTTCATTTTAAACGATTAAGCATGTTTACGCTTGCGATCAATAATTGTCAATCCGGTTGCTGCCATTAACGAGCTTCCGAGAAGAAGTAATGCAAGATCTTCATCGTTACCAGTTTGTGGTAAAGCTGCTTGCTGGTCAGTTGCTTTTTGCTTTTGACCATTGATTGATGTAGGCGTCAAATTAATTAATTGATTATTAGCAGCAGCTACGGTTTGTTGCTTAGGTTGACCGTGTAATGTAACAGTTTCAGCTGGTTGACCCGCTGTTGTTGGCAAGGTTACTGTTGGAGATACCGGTTGGCTTGGAACCTCTTGAAGCTGATTTCCTTCAGTCTGGGAATTAGCATCGTTTTGAGTGTTCCGATTAGTTCCTGTTTGTGACTGTGAATCCGAGTCAGCTTTTGCTAATTGTTCAGCAGTCAAGTAAATCTTACGGTTCATTGTTGGTGCGGTAATTGGTTTACCATCATTAGTCATATCAGTAATATAATCAATAAACGCGTCTGTATCTTGACCAATAATCCCGACAACTTTGGTACCCTTAAATGCAGAAAAGCCATCTCCGCCACCTGCTAAAAAGTCATTAATAACAACATTGTAAGTCTTATTCATATCAAGCGGTTGATTATGTTGGTCATAAACTTGAACGACCTTATATGGTTGGTTAGGATCGTTTTGATCAGTATAAGTATAACGAAGCCCGGAAATTTGTAAGTAGTAAGCTTGATCTTCGTCGTATTGTTGATTCAAGGCTTCAACGATTTGTGCCCCTGTCATTTCAACTACCCGCAAAATATTACCAAATGGTTGAACCGCTTGGGCACTCCCCCATGTAATGGAACGATCAGGATTAACATGCAGATCTGCACGAACGCCCCCTGTATTAGTCATCGCAAAATCAGCTGGTAAGCCTACCTTATGAGCGGCATATAATTGACCATCGACAACTAATTCACCAACGGCATTTTCACGAGTAGGAGTATTATGAAGTCGTCCAAGAATATCGCCTGTTGTAGCAGCTTCCCCTATTTTCTTGTTAATAATCGGTGCTACTCGGTTGTTCGCATCTTCAACAATTGCTGTAACATTTGCATCCGTTTTGATATTAGGCGCATCCTTTTCAGATAGTACCGGAAAGACATGTGAAATGAGACTATTGGGCGCAAAATCATTAGTTGTTGGATCGATGTAACCGATAATATCATCGTAAGCTTTACCCGTGTAAATGGCTTGCACTAATTTTACACTTCCAACAGTAGCATTAGCATATTGGTGGGAGTGACCGGCAATATAAAGATCCACAGAATTATTAGGATCAATTTGGTAAAGCCTCTTAATAATATCAACAGCATTACCCTTAGTGCTGCCATCTTTATTAGTTGAAACCCCTGTATGGGCAAGAACTACAATTGCGTTAACACCTTTTTTGCGTAAAATTTGATCATATTTTGCAATTGTTTCAGCCTCGTCTAAAACATCATAATCTTTGTAATTATCGTATAAGGTTAAAATTGGTAGGGAAGTAGTTTCAATCCCAATAAAGCCGATCCGGGCAACTTTACCATCACTAGTATGAATTTCTTTAATCAAGTATGGTTGCATTCCAAACGGGATCTGACCATCAGATTTATTTACAACATTGGCGGTAATAATATTAATTCCTGTTTTCACATGAGGATAGGCCATCTCAGCTTCATTATATTGTTTAGTAGGTTCACCACCATTAACAATCCGCATATACTCAGCTAATCCTTCATCAAACTCATGGTTTCCCAAAGTTCCTATTTCAAAATGCATTGCGTCTAAAGCATGCATGGTTGATTCGTCTTGGAGAAGAGCAGAATTTGCTGGAGAAGCCCCAACCATATCTCCAGCTTCTACCCGAATTGAGCTTCCCGTTGGATTAGCATTCTTAAAACTTTCCTCCGCCGCATCAAGGTTACCAGCTAGGCGTGCAACTGTCCCGGCATTCGAATAAGTCTTATCTCCAATCGTAGCTGACCCAGTCGTTTCTAACCCACCATGCAAGTCATTGATCCCTAAAATCTGAACTGGAATGTCATTTTGATATTTGGCTGGGTCAGACCAATCAGTAGTTGTTTGCGGTGTACTTGCCTCATCCTTATTAGTCTGAACCATTGGCGTAACATTGCTATGGGTAGTTTCTCCATTAGCTGTGATACCAGTCGCATCCGCATGAACACTATTAGCTTGGAAATATAGTCCTAACAGCGCTGTCCCTAACAATAAACAATATTTTGAACTATTATTCTTCATAAAAAACTCCTCTATAAATATACAATGGACAATAGCTTAAAAGTTGTTTTAATTTTATCATAACCAAAAGTTAATTTTTATAGTAATTTTGATACTTTTGTAAGGGCATACAACACGACTAGATTAACTTTTTAAATCACCTTTTATATGATATGATTTTACAGGGGAAAACAACTATTAATGAATAGGGGAGAAGTGGACTGTGAGAAAACTAGCAACAATCTTTACTAGCTTTTTTGCTTGAATATGTTTATTTACGTCAATTGCTAGTTTGTAACATTCCAAATTTTGCTAGATTATTCGTCATGACAAGTGCCTCGATCTGTGCTT
>NZ_CANCWY010000036.1:0-6285 GCF_947381695.1 Limosilactobacillus sp. DJ3M12
AAGCACAGATCGAGGCACTTGTCATGACGAATAATCTAGCAAAATTTGGAATGTTACAAACTAGCAATTGACGTTAACCATCATCCTTAGTAATTTGGTCGAAAATCGTAGTGGTGGTGTAAGGAAGATACTCTTTGGTTAATTTGTTTTGGGCAGCTTTATTATTTCGAAGATTATAGAAGTCCCACCAATTTTTGAGAGCTGGACTATAGCCCTTGCCGTTTGACCATTTTTGGGCATAGACATCAAGACGACCGCTAAAGTAGCGGAGATAAAGGGCGAGCTTTTCCTCTGTTGAACGAGGCTTTTTAAGTAGCTCAGCTAATTCTTCCCGAGAAATAATATAGTTTTGATTATTGGCAGTCTTGATTAAAAAATCTGTTTGATCTGAATGATAGTGATGAAACTCTTTCAGTACGATGATCTGTTCACCGTTATTGAGGCGATATCCTTGATTGAATTCCATAATCCATCCCTCCGTTTTATTTCCCAGGAAATTAAAGCCGATTCTGCTGACGATAGGCATTAGGACTGGCTCCAGCATACCTTTTAAAGGCTTTTGAAAAGGTATAAGTATCGCTATATCCAACCCCGCTGGCGATTTCTTTAATGGGGAGGGCGGTAGTAATTAGTTGTTGTTTAGCGTCTTCCATCCGTTGGCGAGTTAGAAATTGCTGTGGGGAAGAGTTGGCATAGCGTTTAAAAAGATCGTAGACGTAACTTCGTGAAAGGGCAAGGTGGTGGGCCAAATCGGTAACGGTACAACCAGCTTGGTAGTTGGCTTTTAAATAATTGACGGCCGCTTGGAATTGAAGTTCCGTTTGATTATGGCTAGGGGATTTACTACCGGGAAATTCATTAAGGAGGTTAAAGAACATTTCAAAAGTAAGAGCCTTAATGTGTAAATCATTGGCTAACCCATATTCGTTGTGGAGGGCTTGGTAAAGTTGGGTGAGGGTGTTAGCAAACCGAGACCCTTGAACGTCTTTTAGAAAATAACGCTGCGCCAACTTCGTTTTTTCAAGGATTGTATCGATATTTAGTCCATTAAAGCCAATCCAGAAATAGGTCCACGGTTCACTTTGGTCAGCTTGATAGAAGGCCGGTTTACCCTTCGGTAATAAGAAAATATCACCCGCGTGGAGGGTCGTAAGGTGCTGGTTGGCAACCGCAAATTCTCCTTGACCTTGCAAAATAAAGTGGAGTACATAATTACTGCGGATATTATTACCACGAAAAACGTGCCCGGGACGACAACGCTCTAAACCATAAAATAAAATGTCTGCTTCAATACTATCAGTTGCCAGCGTGCGGTACTCACCATTCATCTTTTTGCCACCTTTTGATGTCATTATGTAAATTCAATAAAAATTTATTCCTGTTGTTAAGCTGATTATAGAAAATAGATGTTAATTTGTCTAGTGAACAAATTGGCATCAATTCACGGGCTATTGCCATTCTTATTTCCGGATAAACTCGATATATTGTTTTTGTAAGCGAATACATAACTTACGAAGATATGAAAGGCGGAATTAACAATGGCAAAAAAGAAAGGTGTCATGACCGTAAAAGAACAATTAGCCTATAGTTTTGGGGCTTATGGGAATGACTCATTTTACTCTTTGTTATCTGGTTATCTAATTGTCTTTATTACTTCTCACTTATTTGATTCGGGAAATAAGGCCTTAGATGCCAAAATGATCGGGTTAGTTACAGCAATTATTATGATCTTACGGATCGCTGAATTATTCATTGACCCCTTCATTGGTAACTGGATTGACCGGACTAAGACGCGGTGGGGCCACTCCCGGCCATGGATTGTAGCTGGTGGGACGGTTTCAACGCTACTATTAGCAGCCCTCTTTACGCCCCTCGGCAATTTGTACCAATCCAATGCGATGGCCTACCTCGTGGTCTTTGCGATTATGTACATCACGATGGATATTTTCTACTCCTTTAAGGACGTTGGTTTTTGGTCGTTACTTTCTTCGTTGACGACGAACTCCGAAGAACGGGAAAAAACGGCGACCTTTGCCCGGATCGGTTCAGCCATCGGGGGTTCCTTAGTTGGGGTGGTAGTTATGCCAGCCGTAATTTTCTTCTCTGCTACCAAGACTTCAACTGGTGATACCCGGGGTTGGATGATCTTTGCGGCCATTATCTGTTTCTTATCCCTCCTATCGGCTTGGGGTGTGGGAATTTTTAACCGCGAAGTAGATTCTGATATTCGGCATAACGAAAAAGATACCGTTGGGGTGATTGGCGTTTTCAAAGCCGTGGCGAAAAATGACCAATTACTTTGGGTAGCTTTAGCCTACTTAGCTTACGGGATTGGTAATAACATCACCAACTCCTTGATTATTTACTTCTTCACTTACATCGTTGGGAAAGCGACGGCCTTCTCAGTGCTTTCAACGATTAACATTTTCGCAGGGATGGCAGCCACGGCGCTTTTCCCAATTCTTTCCAAGAAATTCAGTCGTCATCAAATGTTTGCAGGTTGTTTGTTAGTGATGGTCCTTGGTTTAGGGCTCTTTGCCTTTGCCGGCCAAAGCGTGGCCCTTTCTCTAGCTGCCGGGATTATCTATGCCTTCCCTCAACAAATGGTCTTCTTGATTGTCTTAATGATTATCACTGACTCAGTTGAATATGGGCAATGGAAGTTAGGCCACCGGGATGAATCCTTGTCCTTATCCATCCGGCCGTTGATTGATAAGTTCGGGGGTGCTGTCTCTAACGGGGTCGTTGGTCAAATTGCGATCATTGCTGGGATGACGACCGGAGCGACAGCCGCTTCAATTACGGCTACCCAACGGATGAACTTTAAACTTTTGATGTTGGCAGTGCCAGCGGCTTTGATGATCATTGCCATCATTATCTTCTTACGAAAGATTACCTTAACCGAAGAAAAGCACGCCCAAATCGTCGACGAACTCGAACGGACTTGGGGTGAAAACTTCAAGGATGAAGACGATGCAGCTGATAGTCAAACGGAAGCAACTACCATTACCGCACCAGTTTCTGGGAAGCTCGTGGCCCTAGCCAATGTAAATGATGAACATTATGCCAAGGGCGAACTTGGACAAGGTTTTGCAATTAAGCCAAGTGATGGAAAGGTTCTCGCTCCCTTTGACGGGACGGTTCGGTTAACCTTTGACGATACCCGCCACGCAGTTGGTTTGGTTGCGGAAAACGGCATGGCTGTTTTGATTCACGTGGGCTTAGGAACCGTCAAACTGAAAGGGACCGGCTTTGTATCTTACGTCAACCGGGGGCAAGCTGTTAAGCGCGGCGATGAAATTCTCGAGTTCTGGCAACCAACCATTCAAAAAGCGGGGTTGGATGATACGGTGATGGTAACGGTCACTAACTCTGATAAGTTTAAGGAATTTAAGTTCATTAAAACTAGTGGAGAAGTCGTTGATGCTGGTGATGAAGTTCTAACCGTTAAATAGGAGATGATGTGATGGAAACATTAATTACCTTTGATGAGAAACAAAAAGTCTTTCACTTAAGCAACGGTCAAATTTCCTATCTTTTCAGTGTGGAAGCTGGGGCTACCCTTAGTCACCTTTACTTTGGTCAAGCTGTCAAAGCCTACCATGGTCAATTACGGTATCCGCGGTTAGACCGGGGCTTCTCTGGTAACCTTCCTGGCTCAAAGGACCGGACCTTTTCCCGGGACAGCGTTCCAGAAGAATACAGCAGTGCCGGGGAAATGAACTTCCGGACACTAGCAAGCGTCGTTCGCCAGGCTGATGGCGCCAACGCTTTGATGCTTAAGTATGTTGGTTACGAAATTACCCCGGGAAAACCAAAGTTGACAGGGTTACCAGCCGCGTATGTTGAAAATGACGATGAGGCCCAAACGTTAACAGTTACTTTGCAAGACGAAAAGAGCCAGGTTGAATTTAAGCTTGCCTACACGATTTACCGCGACTATCCAATCATTACCCGGTCGGTCCAAGTAGTTAATCACGGGGAAGCAAAGGTAAAGCTTGAAAAAGTGGCTTCAATGCAACTAGACTTTGTGGGGCGGGATTTGGATGTGATTTCCCTACCGGGAGCCCACGTACGGGAACGCCAAATTACCCGGACCCGGGTAACGCCGGGAATCCACCAATACAGTAGTATTCGGGGCTCTTCTAGTCACCAAATGAATCCGTTTGTGGCCTTAGTTGATCCGGCGACGACGGAGTTTAGTGGGGAGGCCTATGGCTTTGCCCTTGTTTACTCTGGTAACCACGCCTTTGAAGTTGAAAAAGACCAATTTGGCCAAACGCGCTTAACTGCTGGAATTAATGACTTTAACTTTAATTGGGAACTTCAACCCGGCGCTAGTTTTCAAGCTCCAGAAGTGCTGCTGACATACTCTAGCCACGGCCTAAACGGGATGAGCCAGGGCTTCCACCACTTAATCCAAGAACGGGTTGTCCGGTCTAAATTCAAGCACGCCCAACGCCCAATTGTAGTGAACAACTGGGAAGCAACCTACTTTGATTTTGATGAGGCGAAGCTCCAGACCATTGTTGATGAAGCTCAGAATCTCGGGATTGAAATGTTTGTCCTGGATGATGGTTGGTTTGGTCACCGGAGTAACGATGATTCTTCCCTTGGTGACTGGCAAGTCTTCGCCAAGAAGTTTCCGCATGGTTTAAAACACTTTGCCGACTACGTTCATGGGAAAGGTCTAAAGTTTGGGCTTTGGTTTGAACCTGAAATGATTTCCTATGATTCTGACTTGTACCGGAATCACCCTGATTATCTGATGCAAGTACCAGGCCGGGAACCGTCCCCAGCTCGGGACCAATACATTCTAGACTTGAGTCGTCAAGAAGTTGTTGATAATATCTTTGAGCAAGTTAAGGCGATCTTAACTGCCAATGATGTTGACTACGTGAAGTGGGACATGAACCGGCACCTTTCCGATATTTACTCAGTGGGCTTACCACCAGAACGGCAAGGAGAAGTTTATCACCGTTACATGTTAGGGGTTTACCAGTTAATGGACCGCTTGACCAGTGCCTTTCCAGATGTGCTCTTTGAAGGTTGCTCTGGTGGGGGTGGTCGCTTTGACGCTGGCCTGGCTTATTACATGCCACAAAGTTGGACAAGTGATAACACCGATGCGGTAGCCCGGTTGGGGATCCAAGCAGGGACTAGCCTGGTTTACCCACCGTCCTTAATGACCGCTCACGTTTCGGCAGTGCCAAATGGTCAGACTGGCCGGACGACTTCCTTTGCAACCCGGGGGGCCGTGGCCATGAGTGCCGTCTTTGGCTATGAACTTGATTTAACCAAGTTAACGACGGAAGAAAAACAGGCGGTCAAAGAGCAAATTGGTAAATATCAAGAAGTTCGCGACCTCGTAGTAAATGGTGATTTCTTCCGTTTGAAGGATCCGGGAGCTGGAAATGAAGTGGCGTGGATGTTTGTCGCTAAGGATCAAAGTGAAGCCCTCGTGATGGACTGTCAGTTATTAGCCGAAGCGCAACCGTTCTTTACTAAGACTAAGCTAGTCGGCTTAGATCCAAACCGGAAATACCAAAACGTTGCGACGAAAGAGATCTTTGGTGGCGATGAACTTATGCACCTCGGTTATTACAATCCGGTGGTTAAAGAGGACTTCGTAGCCCGTTTAACCCACTTTAAAGCCTTATAACAGCATGTACTAAATCAAATTTGCAAATACTAAAATCAATTCTTACCGAAAAAAGGGACCAAGCAGGCGCATGCTTGGTCCCTTTTGGGGTATTTAATGATGATTTTCCGGGAAATTATTTCCGGGCGTGGAGACGAACCGTTAACAAATGTAAAATCGTGGCCAATAAGGCAAAGAAGATGATCACAAAGGAAAAGTAGGTCTACCAAAAACCAGTAATAGGAACTAAGTGGCTTAAACCAACCTGGATGCCCATGGTAATTAAGGTCATAATTGCAACAATCGCAAAAAGTTCAAAGTACCGTTTCACGGTTTGATCATCCTTTCTTTGGCTTTGATTAATCTTTTCACTGAGCTTTTTTAAACGGGTAATTTTCTTTTCAGGCAGGCCTTGAGCTTCGTGATCCCAGGTGCCAGCTTGAACGGCTTCACCAAGTTTGATTAGGCCAGCAGTACTGAGAACCCGATCGACAGTTTGGAAGGTTGGATCGGTAGCTGGACTGAAGAAGTTGGCCCACGCCTGCTTATAACAAGAAGTTAAGGTAAACGCGATTTGCTAGTTCGTAACATTTAACAAAAAAAGCCTAACAAGGTTAGACTCAAAGTAGACTAAAAAAGGAGTC
>NZ_CANCWY010000037.1:0-5546 GCF_947381695.1 Limosilactobacillus sp. DJ3M12
GAACACAGAAGTTAAGCTTCAACACGCCGAAAGTAGTTGGGGGATCGCTCCCTGCGAGGATAGGACGTTGCCATGCGATCAAAACGTGAACCGGTTAAACGATTCGCGTCTTTTCTTTAATAACAGTTTCTGGTATAATTAATTAGGAATTGTTATTATGCTGACTTAGCTCAGTTGGCAGAGCACGTCACTAGTAATGATGAGGTCGGAGGTTCGAATCCTCTAGTCAGCATTATTAAAACTGATAAAGCCTGATATATCAATGTTTTACGTATGAATATCAGGCTTTGTTTTTGTTTGCATATAAATGTAATGCACACGCTATGCACATGGCAATTAGCGTGTGCACAATGAAAATTTTCAAGAGCTGTAGAATACTGATACAATAGGATCTTAAGGACATTTTTAGTGTGCAAGGCCTTATAAGATTAGACTATCTATGAGTCGCTTAGATTCATAGATAGTTTTTTACTTGGTAGATTGTAAAATTTAAGTTGAACATATTAGTGAACAGAAAAACCCATCAAGACCTTTAATGGTGTCACCACAACATTCCATTAGAAAGAAGGACCTTTATGGGCACCACTATTTTATCATTTGAAGACCGCGTTGTCATCGAAACACTTCATCATGAAAAGCACTCACTTCAATATATTGCCGATTATTTAGGCTTTAGTAAAACCACTATCTTTAATGAGGTTCATCGCTTAGCTGGTGAGTATCACGCAGTTAAGGCTCAAACTGACCATGAAGTTAAACTTAGTCATCGTGGTCGTAAAACCATCTTAACGACTAACCTAAAGCGATTGATTGAAGAAAAATCAAGATTCAAAAATGGTCAATGGAGCAAGTGGCTCATGTAGTTAAAATTGCCTACAAAACCATCTATAACTGGATTGATCAGGGACTACTGGATATTAATGTGACTGATTTACCTGACCATGGTATTCGTCGCAAACGAGCTAAAGAAACCCGTGGTACTTTTAGTCATGGACGTCCCATCGAAGATTGTCCAGCTGAAATTTCTGATCGTAATACTTCAGGTCACTTCGAAGCTGATACGGTTTTATCTGGAAAACGTAAAGGTCAAGCAGTGGCTACGTTTGTCGAGCGTAAGAGTCGGCTTACCATCGTTAAACGGCTTAATGGACGAGATAGTACTTCAATGACCAAGGCTATTTTAGAATTAGCTAGCCAGTTAGGAGATAATCTCAAGACCCTTACTGTTGACCATGGGAAAGAATTCGCCAACTACAATTTAATTGAAGAACAGACCGGTGTTCCGCTGTACTTTGCGCACGCTTATTCGCCACATGAACGAGGCAGTAATGAAAATCGCAACCGAGTACTACGCCGTTTCATTCCCAAAGGTCAACCGATTGATGAGATTACTGATGATGAATTGATTCAAATTAACTGGTCTTTGAATTCCCGACCACTCAAATGCTTAAATTGGCGAACCGTTAATAATCCGATTATTTATCGTGCGACTTTCCGAAAAGATTTACCTTTGGTTTAGTTGGTGCTATCCTTAGGGTGTTTAAGATGTTTTTACGAGCTTTTAAAAATGGTGAGGGAAGAAAAACGTGAAAGAATTGGCGACGGCTACGGTAGTTGCGGCGGCCGTTGTAACGACGGGGGTCGCGGTTAATGCGACCACGGCTCACGCTGACGATGCCACAACCGGCGCCCCAGTTTCAACTGCTTCAGCAACGGTGCAAACGCCAACTGGCAAGGCTGAAAATACGGCTAACGCGGCGACAACCAGCTTAGCTGATGCAACGCAACAGGCGAACAATACCAAGTAAGCCCTTGATACGGCGCAAGCGGACAACGACGCAGCGCAAGGGGCACTAGCCAACCAGCAAAATGAAGTTGCCAAGGATGCGGCGGCGGTCCAAGCCGGGAAAAAGGCGGTAGCCAAGGCGCAAACCGACCTGCAAAACGCTACTAGTGAAAATATTGCGGCAGCTAAGCAGTCAGTTACGGACCAAGAGCAAGTGGTTAGTGCCGCCCAGGAAAAGGTAGCCACCGCCCAAAAGGACGTTGAAACGACCAAGCAGGCAGCAGAGCAAGCCAATCAAGCCGTGAATGACGCGCAAGCTAAGGTTGACGCCGCGCAACAAAAGGTAACGGCGGCGACCAACGCTTTAGACGGCTCGGCATTAGGAAAGGCCCAACAGGAATTGACGCAGGCGCAAACTGCTGCTAAGCAAGCCCAAGCTAAGTTGACGGCCGCGCAAAAGGCGTTAGCAGACGCACAAACGGCTAAGCAACAAGCGGATGATGCTTTAGCGGCCGCCAAGGAACAACAAAAGCAAGCTCAATCGGCTTACAATCAAGCAATCAAGAATGGGGCTAAGCCAGTCGCGGCGGCTGTTGTTACTGATAACCACATTACTTTGCCAAGCAACTACATGAACTTATTGAATGATCATGAAGGAAGCCACTCTGGCTAAGGCCAAGCAAGACTTGGCAACGGCCGAAAGTGATCTGAACAAGGCCAAGGCGGCGGCTGCTGATCCACAAGCTAAGTACGAAGCGGCCAAGGCGGCGTTGCCAGAATTGCAAGCGCGGGCTGACGCCGCGCAAGCAGCGTTAGCGGCGAAGGCAGCGCGAGTCGCGGCCTTAAAGCGGGTTGAAGCCCAGGCCACGGCAATGAAGCACCAAGCGCACCAAGCTGCTTTGCCACAAACGGGTGAAGCTACCCCGGCGGTTGGTTGGATGTCCGCCCTGGGCTTGGCAATGGTTTCCATGCTGACCGGGACCAGTTTACTAAAGAAGTGTCACAACTAGGTTAATTAAATTTGTTCACCATTGCTTTTCACTAATTAACAATTCAAGATTTCCCAAGCCCCCACTGAGCCTTGTCTTGGTGGGGGTTTTTGGTGTTTATTAAGCATTTTCTTACTAAAGTTGAGGATTTAGCGGGTGGAATTTGCACCATTAAGCAGAAAGATTGTTAGGAAGTGGGGCATTGCTGACGAAAAGTCAATAACAATTCAAAATAAAATAGATTTAAAAGTATTTATATTTTTATTGGAATATGAAGTAAAATAGAAGAAAAATGAAACGATAAAAGAAAAAAGTAGCGATACCGAGCAAAAAATGGCAGTTGGGTCATAAGACAAATTTGGTAAAACGGTTGATTTTTAAAAGATGAGTAGCTAGAATTAAAACTGCTGATTTTTTGAGTATAAAAAATAATTTCCATCGGTCTGACGAAGCGAAGGGTTATCACCCTCTTAATTGTTTATCTGGAAATTAAAAAAGAGAGAGGAATATTTCATAAAGTTATGGTTAGCCGGAAAAACACATTCTTAAAAATGCGCAAAACTGCCAAAAAAGTCAATCGATTCACAATTAAGAAAACTAGTCTTGGGGTTGCTTCAGTTGCTGTCGCCAGTCTCTTATATTGGAATGGCTTGGCAATTCATGCTCAAGCTGCCGAAGCAACCAGTGTTGACGCAACGGTTTTAAATCACGCAGAAAGTCAATTGGATGACAAAAGCCAAGTTACTTTACGCCCAGTTGCTTCTACGAGCCAGACCCCGACGCAGACGACTTTAAACGAAGCGACGACCGCAGCTGACCGGGCGGCATTAGTTAACGCCCGCCAAGCATTGCTTGATGCAATCAAAGCAGCTCAGGCCAGTGGGATTACGGTTGAGCAAGCGACTCCGCAGGTGACGGTTGCAGATCAAGCCACGAAAGACTGGGTAACCGCCACAACAACAGACTATCAAACGCAAGCGGCTGCCTTGCAGGAGCAGCTTGAAAACACGCAGGCAGCCTTGGCAAAGTGGGAGCAAGAACGGCAAGCGCAAGCAGAAAAATTTAATCCCAATCAAGCAATTGAAGCTACGGACAAAGCATACGTAGAAAACAGCTTTGAATACCATACTGATGCTGAAGCGGTTCAAGCTGCCTATGTCAAAGTAGTTGACGGTCAGGAAGTTGAACAACCAATTCCGTTGACGGATGCTAACTTCAATGTTTTGGCAGACCAAAGTGGCAAGCCGCGTTATTTTATGGAAAATAATCCCGTCCGCTTGCAGGTAAATGATGTTACTGCTGATACCAAGTTGCGAATTAAGTGGACGAAAGTTTTAACTGACGCGAACACAAAGCGTTCTTACGATATGGTGATTGAATTATCTGACCCAATCATCGATCAACGCTTTGCGGGGGTGAATACCAAAGGGTTTTATGAAATTTTTCGAGACCCAGCTAATGGGATCGTCTTTGATCGGATTACGGCTTTAAAATTGACGAAGTACCTAGTTGAAACGGGAACGGATAAGGTTTACGAAGGGGAAGATTACTTTACCCAAGATACCTTGAATCGCCAAGTGCCAATTGATGGCTTGGATGCCTTGAAAGCGCGGGCGGAATTTGTGAAGCCAATTGATGGCAGTTTGGCGGCGTTTATTCCGAGTGGTTCGCAGATTATTCCGACCCCGCAAGACATTAGCCAGGGGAATTCTGGAGCGAAGCAATTAATTGAAAAAATTAATGCGACCCGACCTGCTGATCAGCAACTGAGTGAGACAGTGTACTATTCAAAAGGTTTTGATAAGTATATTGCCAATGCCGAAGCAATTGTTTTCTTAACGCAAGGTAAGGCTAGCTTTATCTTAGGGGTGGTGAACCCGAATACACAAGGTGATCCAGATGATATTCAAACTGCCAATCCTGCGGATCCAGACCACCCGAATATGGTTTGGAAAGATTATACGCAGATTGGTTTTGGGATTTTAGATAAGTCAAAATTTGTGAGCTATGATAAGCCAACCTTGACGTATCATGAAGACCTGCTTCAGACGAGTGAAAAAGTAACTGCCAGCCGGCAGATCAACTATCAGTATGAAGGACTTAAAGCAAATGAACCGACTTTGCCGCCATCAGTAACGCAAGAAGCTGATTTTACGCGAACGGTGACAATTGATTATGCCCGGGTGTTGCAAGGCGACCCGGGGGTAGCAGCAACCCCATGGCAAACGGCAGTCGCGAGTCTACCAGCACAAAAGGTTCCAGTGATCGATGGTTATCATGCGGATCAAAAACAAGTGGCGGAAATTGCAACAAGCGTGGTAAAGATCAATGATGCTGGTCAAGTTAGTGGCCTTTCAAATGTAACGGTCACGTACCGACCAAATGGGAAGATCATCCCGATTAATGAAAACGGGAGTGAGATTCCAAACGTTAAACAGCCACAATACACTACTGATCCAGGTGATCCAACCAAGGTCACTCCGGACCAACCAGTGCCAGACGTGCCGGGCTACGTACCAAGTACCGAGACGGTCACACCAAGTGATCCAAATCAGAATACAAAAGTGATCTACGTGAAGAAGGATGCCAACTTTACGGTGCGGTACCTGGATCAAGACAATGGCAACGAACCGATCACGAGCGACAAGGTCGACGGGAAGTACGGCGACAAGGTAACGTACAGTACGGCCGACAAACTGAAAACGTTGAGTGACCAAGGTTACGTCCTGGTTGAAGATCGTTACACCAAGCAAGTTGGTGGTGAACTAGGC
>NZ_CANCWY010000038.1:0-5451 GCF_947381695.1 Limosilactobacillus sp. DJ3M12
TGATACCTGATGTCACGCCGAATGGCGTTTTTTATTTACCACCAACTGGGTGGCTAACTTCATTCTATAATCCACCACTTGAAAAAACGTTATTGTTTTACTAGAATGTAAGCGTACTAAATTGAGAAAATAGTTGGAGGAGTAAATAATGAAAAAATTAAGATATACAAGTGTAGCTGTTGCAACATTGGCTGCTGCGACTTTAGCGAGTGCTAATAATAAAGTGAGTGCCGATGCAACTAATAATACTGTTATTACAGAGTCAGCCAGCCAAACGGTTCAAGACGCTGTAAGTGATGCACAAAATGCGGTTAATAGTGCACAATCAAATGTAAATAGTAAAGAACAAGCGTTATCAGATGCTCAGGAAAAGGCACAAACAGCAAATAATGCTTACACTACACAGCAGTCTAAATTAACAGATAGTCAGAAAAACTTAGCTAATAAACAAGATGCTGTTAAGCAGGCGCAAAATAACTTAGATAATGCAGAAAAACTTGCGCAACAAGCAACTCCAGAAAATATTAAACAAACGCAGAAAAATATTTCTGATCAACAAAAAGTTATTCAAAACGCTCAGGGAAATGTTAATGATGCAAATACAGAATTAAATAGAGCTCAAGATCAATTAAATAATGCTAAGCAAAAGCAGGCTAATGCTCAAAAGTTAGTCAATGATAAGAATCTAGCAAAGCAAGATGCTGATAATAACGTTTCTAAAGCAGAAGATGATGTTAAAAACAGCGGCTTAAATGAAGCAGAACAAAATGTACAAAAGGTTCAAACTACTTTAGATAATATAAAAAAGACGAATAGTAGTAATGAATCTGTTTTAAAACAAAATCAAATTGCATTGGCGGATAATAATAAGAAAATTGCAGATTTAAACAATAAAATTGATGCAGCCAAGAAAAACGTAGCAGATGCTCAAAATAATGTTAAAGATAAGCAACAAGCATTAGCAACTGCGCAAAAGGCGCTTAGTGATTTACAAAATCCAGTTGCTCAAGATGAAACAAGCGGAGCAGCTGGCTTCTTTAAGTCAATCGCAGATAATAAAGATAATTCTGAAAGTCTAAGAGAAGATGCTCAAACTGCATATAACATTGTTACTGGTCAGCCAAACGCCTACCAAAATATTACTGTAGAGTGGGCTAAAAAAGCTGTTGATTTGGGGCAAGAAAAGGACTCTACATCATTAAATAATATAGAAAAGGCTCTAGGATATTACCAGTATTGGATGACTTATCGTGATAAGTATGGTTTGAGTCACCCATCAATTTCTTTGACAGCTGTAGCTATTGCTATGCTTAGCTCTGATTTTCAACATTACTCTGATGAATTTAATCATCCTATTTTACTAACTGCTAAATATGGTCCGTTTTATGAAGATGAAGAAGATATATCAGCTGGAGAAGTTAATCCAATTGATAATTGGATGAAAGAAAAAGCTGATATTGACAACTATATTAAAGACCATCCAGATGCAGCTACATATAGTTTTGAAAGTAATTATCCTCTAACTCAGGATGAATGGGAAAAAGATGTTGATTTTTGGAATGATAAACCAGTATATATTGGCCACTATACTTCCATGATTAAACCAGATGCTAATTATGTTGGATTAGCTGGAAATGAATATGAGATTCAACCATTGATGAATAATGCAGATAGTATGGATGAAATTATATTTAATCCAGTTAATGGAATGGACTTCGATAGTTATCAAGATTTAGTACACTCATACTTACAAAACTTTAAGCAAGAAGATAAAATTAAAACTCTTAATGCCAATGTAGTAACTGCAAACCAGAACTTAATTAATGCACAAAATGCAGTTAAATCAGCCCAAAATAACGTTCAGAGTCTACAAGCTAATCTAGCAGAATTAAACAATGGTTCTACTAAGATCAATAAGGCAATTTCAGATACACAAGCTGCTCTTGCTAAGGGCCAAGAAAATCTAGAATTTGAACAAAAACAACTAGATCAAGCAAATCAAACCTTAGCAGATGTTCAAGCTAAAGTTGGTACAAAAGCAAAAGCCTTAGATGATGCTAAAGCTGCCCAATCTAAGGCAGTTGAAGCTTTAAGTCAAGTACAAAAGGCCTTAGACGAAACAAATGATGAAGTTAAAGCTGCCCAATCAAATGTTGAGACTGCCCAAAACAATCTCAATACCAAAAATAATGATTTAAAGAATGCTCAAAATAAATTGACAGCATTAAATCAAACTTTGAGTAATTTAGAAAATAGTAAGGCTAATTTAGAAAAAGCGCAAAAGGCTTTAGATAATGCAAATGATGAAGCTTTGCAAGCAAATAAGGATGTCATTACTCAACAATCAATTTTGAGTTCTTTGAAGAAAAATAAAGAAAAAGCAGATGCCCAGGTTATAACTGCAATAGAAGAGCTTAAGCAAGCTCAATCAGACTTAACTATTGCACAGGGTAGACTAGTTGCTGAACAAAAGATAGCAGAACAAGAGGCACAGAAGGATAATCAGCCAACGAGTCAACCAACTGCTCAACCAAGCGAGCAACCAACCGCTCAACCGACTGAACAGCCAACGAGTCAACTAAGCGAACAACCGACGAGTCAGCCAACTGCCCAACCAACAGAACAGCCGACAGAGCAGCCAACGAGTCAACCAAGCGAGCAACCAACCGCTCAACCGACAGAGCAGCCAACGAGTCAACCAAGCGAGCAACCAACCGCTCAACCGACTGAACAGCCAACGAGTCAACTAAGCGAACAACCGACGAGTCAGCCAACTGCCCAACCAACAGAACAGCCGACAAGTCAGCTAATTGTTCAACCAACAGAACAGCCAACGAGTCAACCGACTGCCCAACCAACAGAACAGCCAAGCGAACAACCAGCAATTGAATCAAACACGCAATTACCTGGTGAACAAAAGAATGAAGAACCACAACCAATGACTATCCAGGTCACTACCAAGAAGGGCAAAACTTCTATCGTCGAACCTACTAATTCTTCATCAACACAACCAACTACTAAGCAAGATGCTCAACAATTGCCACAAACTGGTAATCAAAAGTCATCAAGCTTAATTGGTCTTGGTTTTGCTAGTCTTCTCTCAGCACTTGGTTTAACAAAAGTAAATAAGAAACGGAAAGATTAATTCCGAATAAAAAGGAGTAACCCTTAGCCATCTCGGCTGTGAGGATTACTCCTTTTTAAAACTCTATTTTAATTTACCCGCGTCAATAACTTATCTGCTATCAACTTCAACATCTTTCGGGTATGCTTATCTACTAATTGATCAATTTCGGTTTGCGCTTTTTGTGTAAACTTAGTAGCAATTTCTTGCGCCTTTTTAACACCGCCATGAGTGACAACAATCTTTTGGACTTTTTCCATATCTTCAATCGTCATTTGGCGTTTTTTGGCAAGTAACGGTTCTAATTCATGTCGGTGATTTTGCAAGGTTAAAAGAAGGGGGAGGGAGTAAACACCAGTTGCTAAATCCTCTAAAACAGGTTTGTTAAGGCGTTCATCCCCCGAATAATCAAGAATGTCATCCAATATCTGAAAGCTGATCCCGATATTTTGCCCAATTCGTTTGGCTAAGTTGATAGTTCGACGATCACTATGACCAAAATAGGCTCCTTCTTCAGCGGCAAGACTAAAAATAGCAGCCGTTTTGCCGTTTACATTGCGATAATAATTGAGTAATGATTGACTGAGATCAAAGCGATTATCCATCTGTCCCAATTCTCCAGTAAGAATTTTGCGCATCGTCCGGGCATTTCTTGTCAGATAGGGAGATCCGGTCATTGTTTCTACGAGGAGGTCAAAGAAGATAGTAAAAAGGAAGTCCCCCGTATAGACGGCTGTATCTTTACCAAAAGCGGCTTGGACACTGACGGCTCCGCGACGCTTAGGTGAATCATCAATAATATCGTCATGGATCAAAGTGGCCATGTGTAAGACCTCCAGTGAAGAGGCAATTTTAATTAGTCTTTCTTGCTCATCGGCAGTTTGATAATTGATATTTGCAAATAAAAGGAAGAATGCTGGGCGAAGGTATTTACCACCATTTGAGGCCATCTGTTGCAGGGCATCGTGTAGTTGGGTATTTTTAATTGTAATCCGGTCATTAATTGTTTGATTTACTTTACCTAGAGCGATATTAATCGCCGGATAGGTATGGAAAAAATGTTGTTTCATTAATCGATAATTCCTTTGTTATGGTGTACCATCTATATTGTACCGAACAACTAAGGAATTATGAAAGGAAAATTTACTAAATGTCGTTAAATGTTTTTTTGGAATTAGTAGAAATTAAGGCCAAAACTGCCAGTATCTTACCGATGCTCCTCGGGGTTTGCCTTAGTGTCTATTATTATCATTCTCTAAACCTACTAAATTCAGTTCTGTTTTTCATTGCAATGCTATTATTCAATATGGCGGTTGATATGATGGATAATTATAATGATTATAACCATGCCATTGATACCGTTGATTATAAGAAAAATACAAATATTGTTGGGCGGGAAAATATTTCACCGCGTTTAGTTCTCGGTCTCTTGCTTGCCTTTAGTATAGTAGCCGGCTTAATCGGAATCTATGTAGTTACTCGTGTTGGCCTTCCGTTACTATGGATGGGAATCTTTTGTTTTGCGATCGGCATTCTTTACTCTTCTGGTCCATTTCCTTTGTCAGGGTTGCCAGTTGGTGAATTTGCCTCGGGATTTACAATGGGGTTCATGATTACCCTTATTTCTGTCTTTATTAATGTTGGCCAGCAATTTACATGGTCCTGGGCAAATATCGGGGTCGTCTTTCTCGTTGCTTTACCGGATGAATTGTGGATCTCCAACCTATTATTGGCAAATAATATTTGTGATGCGGGTGAAGATGAAGACAATCGCCGTCATACAGTTATTCACTTTATTGGGCAGAAAAATGGTCTATATGCATTTGCTATTAAGAACGTTTTAGCATTTTTAGCTATTATTTTCGCCGCGGTTCTTCATTTCACGCCATGGACAGTCTTGTTAACCTTATTGATTATCCCATTTGTGGTTAAGCAAACAAGAATGTTATTTGCTAAGCAAGTTAAGAAAGAGACATTTCCATGTGCAGTTAAAATATTATTAATTGGCTCACTGGTTCAAGTCGTAACGTTTGCGATTGGGCTAATTTAAAAGAAAGCAGAGTTAAAGGAGATTTGTTCAAAGGTCTCATTTATCTCTGCTTTTTCTAATATTAATCGAAAATGGCATATGCGCGAACGGGAAATCCTGGAGTCTTTTCGGGTTTTGCAACTGAAATATTAATTACAGCACCAGTTGTTGGTAGTGCGCCCGGCATGGGTATTAGCTAGGTGGTGAAAGTCCGCTATGGACCGTAGTAGTCGGAACCATGAGCTGAGGACAAGGGTGTCCACCGTGAGGTGGAATCTGAAGGAAGTCTAAGGCAAAG
>NZ_CANCWY010000039.1:0-5322 GCF_947381695.1 Limosilactobacillus sp. DJ3M12
TATACTGAATGCTGATTTCTATCTAATTCTATTGTTATCACCACATTTTATAGATATATACTAAATATATCATAGAATAAAAGAAAAAGCACTAACGTACTTTAAGAGAGCGATTCATCCCCTACTTATAGAAGTGGGGGATGAATCGCAAATTTATGGATAAAATAATTTAATTACAAAGCGAACCAAATACGGATAGTTTTTAATCGATACTGCTATATTTATCGGGAACTTGTTTTCGTGCCCACTTTCCTAATAAGATGTCACAAAAGACTGTTATCGCTGTCCCAAGCAAATATAGGTAATCGGTATACGTTAAGAATAAGCCAAGAGTAAGACAGATAAGGGTAGTTTTATAGCGAGTAGTTAATGGAATCTTTTGCAATTTAGGACTCAATGCGCCTACTAACATTCCCGAAAGCATCAATTCGATAAAAACAATGAAAATTCAATAAGCTTTATTCTGTTGAAAAGCAAATAGTAAAGTATAGATAATGACATAATTCTTGATCGCTCCGAGCCAAATACGAAATAGTTTAAAAGGTTGTCCCAGAATATTTCGTAGTTCAAGGATAATCCCAATAATTGCTAGCACGATTAGGGCCTAGCCAAAATCAGAAATTTGACCCGTCTTCTTAAAGAAACTAATAATAAAAACCACGGTAAGCACAGCGATGGCAGGAAAAGCCGTTTTTAAATTAAAAGAGAATTTTAAATCCAATGGTGTCTTATCTCGTTTAACAACAACGTAAGCGTAAATAACTTCCAAGCCCAGGAAAAAAGTATAAAAAACAAAACCGACAACTAACGGCAGCTTCATCAGTAAAATCCCGAGGGCGATCAGTCCGATAATTACACTAAAGCCCGCGATAACATTTACTCGCTTCAAATCAATCCCGGAAATTTCCTTATTGGGATCGCCGAGCAATTTTAATCCTGTCACGCCAAAACCGATCAAGATCGCCGCCAAGCTAGCAAGCCACTCAAAGCGAAAATAAATTCCAATAGAAGCAAGGGTTCCCCCAAATAAAAGCAATAACCGAACAAAACTTAGTAACACCAGACCAAGAAGCTAAATTTAGGCGTCCATCGAGAATAAAGGGCATTACTTTTTCAACGGTGTAAACAAAAATAAACGACCAAACAAATGTGATTATATTTGCATGGGCAATGATAGAGAATGCAAATAGCAACGTTGGAAATAGAATATAGCTTCGAGCAACAAATTCATGGTTAATTGCTAAAATTTCCTTCATAAGCAACCTCCGATCACTTTGCCTTTTATTTTTAGTAAACCACATCCCCTTATAAAAGAAAAAAGAATAGGACTCCTAACATGATTTTTAATGCTAGAAGTCCTATTAGCTTTTTATTTAGCAAACATCTTAAATTCTAAAAATAAATCATTGTATTCACCTAAAACGCGTAATGGCAAATCACGATATACTTGCAAATGCTTCATCGTTGTTTCAGGAGGATAAAAAGCTTTGTCATTAGTAACTTTCTTAGGTAATTCTTTTTTAGCCGCTTTATTTGGTGTCGCGTATCCAACGTATTGAGCATTTTGAGCCGCATTTTGGGGATCTAACATAAAGTTAATAAATTCGTAAGCTGCCTTTTTATTACGTGCTGCTTTAGGAATCACCATGTTATCAAACCATATATTGCTTCCTTCGCTTGGCACAACATAGTGAAGGTGCGGATTAATATTTATCATTTCGCGCGCGTCACCAGAATAGGTCACACCCACGGCTGCTTCATTTTGCTCCATGTACATCTTCATCTCATCAGCAATAATCGCTTTTACATTGGGCGTCAACTGCTTTAAATGGGCCTGCGCAAGCTTCAATTGATGGTAGTTAGTCGTATTAACAGAATGATGCTGGGTAATAAGGGCAACCGCAAACACATCCCGCGCACTATCAATCAGCATGACATTATTCTTTAAGCGCGGATTCCAAAGTTGTTCCCAATGCTGGACGTCTTTGCCATTTACTTTTTGATCATTATAGATAATACCTAACGTTCCCCAAAAGTATGGTACAGAATAACGATTGTCGGGGTCAAAAGAACGATTTAAAAATTGCGGATCAATATACTTAAGGTTAGGTAATTTCTGATGGCTAAGAGGTGCAATTAAATGCTCCTTTTTCATCCGTTGAACAGTGTATTCACTCGGCACAACGACATCATAATTAGTCCCGCCTTGCCGAATCTTGGTTAACATTGATTCGTTGCTATCAAAGGTTTCATAATCTACATGATAGCCAGTTTGATGTTCAAATTTCGTTATCAATGCTGGATCAATATAGTCTCCCCAATTGTAAATTGTCAGAGTTTGTTTTCCACCACCAGTTTTTTGCTGGTTGAAAGCAACATCCCCAAGCGCTAGCAAAATACAAATAACGACAATTGCGAGGAATGCAGTAAATATCTTTTTCATTGTGCATCCCCCTCTTTAACAGCCACAATCCGTGTCCGTCGACCGCCCCGTTTACTAATAAGGTAATAGCCAATTACTAACAGAAGCGAAACAATAAACATCAACGTAGAGAGGGCATTGATTTCAAGGTTAATTCCTTGCCGCGCCCGCGAATATATTTCCACCGATAATGTCGAGAAGCCATTTCCAGTAACAAAGAAGGTCACAGCAAAGTCATCAAGTGAATACGTAAAAGCCATAAAATAGCCCGCAAAAATACCCGGGGCAATTGACGGCAGTACTACCCGAGAAAGAACTTGCCAGCGACTGGCCCCTAAATCATAGGCAGCATCTACTAATGTTGGGGACATTTCATTTAATTTTGGCAACACCATTAAAACAACAATTGGAATACAAAAGGCAATATGGCTTAAGAGGACTGAGACAAAGCCTAGTCTTACCCCCAGCATGGTGAAAAAGATTAAAAAGCTTGCCCCAATAATTACATCAGGCGAGACCATTAAAACATTATTCAAAGATAACAAACTATTCTTCCACGGGCGCCGTGCATCCTTAATTGCCAAGGCTCCTAATGTTCCGATAATCGTTGCTAATAGTGACGCCAAAAATGCTACTAACAAGGTATTAATAACAATGGTAATCATTCGCGTATCCGCAAGCAAATCCGCATAGTGTTGCCAAGAAAAGCCATGGTATTTTTCCATTGTTTGTCCGCTGCTAAAGGAAAAAACAACTAGATACAAAATTGGCGCATATAAGATCACAAAAACTAATGCCAGGTACGCTTTTCCCCATGACCATCGCTGCTTTTTCATTAATGGCGTCCTCCTTTCTGTTTCTTATCACCAGTCATAAACATAATAATAAACATTGCGATAATCAGCACGACCCCAATCGTTGAACCCATTCCCCAATTTTGCGTTGTGAGGAAATGTTCTTCAATCGCAGTCCCTAAAGTAATTACACGATTTCCACCAATCAAACGGGTAATCATAAAGAGGGAGAGCGATGGGATGAAGACCGCTTGAATTCCAGCTTTTACGCCCGGCATAGAAAGCGGCCAAATCACCCGACGAAAGGTTTGCCAATGAGTAGCACCCAAGTCATAGCTAGCATTTATTAGTGACGGGTTTATTTCAGCCAGGTTATTGAAAATCGGTAACACCATAAACGGGATTTCAATATAAGCAGCCACAAACATAAAACTGGTATCCGTGAACAAAAGCTGATGACTCCCAAGGCCCATAAACTGGAGGAAACCGTTAATTGTCCCTGTTCGACTAAACAAGCCAATAAACGCATAAGTCTTCAATAATAAGTTGATCCATGTTGGCAAAATCACCAGCAATAGCCAAAACTGCTTATTAGGCAATCTATTCAAAACATAAGCTGTCGGATAACTAATCACCAATGTCACAAGGGTAATCAAAAAGGCATACCAGACAGAGTTAAGCGTCATCTTAAGATAAACACCCGATGTCAGGTATTCAGCATAGTTATTAAGGGTCAGCTGACCATTGATATTAAAAAATGATTGATAAAAGATCAATACCAATGGCGCAATCACAAATAGGATAATCCACAATGCATATGGGACGATAAACATCGCTTTTTGCCGCATTAGTCCCCCTCCTCGTAGCTATCAAGGCGAGCATCAAAGTCTTCTTCGCTTTCGTTATACCGCATAACGTGAATATCTTCGGGATCAAATGTAATCCCTACTTTAGCCCCGACCTTTGTTTTATGAATAGAATTAATCTTCCACTTATGGTTACGTTGGTCAATCACCGTAATTTGATAATCAACGCCACGGAAAAGCTGCGTTTCAACAGTGCCGACTAATTTTCCTTTCTCAACCGTCGTAATGTCAAGATCTTCTGGTCGGATGACAACTTCAACCTTTTCGTTTGGTTTCATCCCCGCGTCGACACAATCAAAGTCTTGACCATTGATTGAAACTACATAGTCTTTTTTCATAATGCCTGGGACAATATTACTTTCACCGATAAAATCAGCTACAAAATGGTTAAGCGGTTCATCGTAAATATCAACAGGGGTCCCACTCTGCTGAATCTTACCATCATTAATAATCATAATCTGGTCACTCATCGCTAATGCTTCTTCTTGGTCATGGGTAACAAAGATAAATGTAATCCCTAGCCGCCGTTGCAATTGCCGTAATTCAGTCTGCATTTGAACTCGTAACTTATGGTCCAACGCAGACAAGGCTTCATCCAACAATAGTACTTTCGGCTTATTAACTATTGCCCGGGCAATGGCAACTCGCTGTCTTTGCCCACCAGACATCGCGGTAATTTCCCGATCATCATAGCCATCTAATTGAACCAGGTGCAAAGCTTCTTTTACGCGTTGTTTAATTTCTGCTTTTTTGACACCCTTAATTTGTAATCCAAAGGCAACGTTTTCTGCCACATTCATATGAGGGAAAAGGGCGTAATCTTGAAAGACGGTATTGACTTGCCGTTGATTGGCTGGAATATCATTGATTTGCTTTCCATCAAAATAAATTTTTCCACTACTAGGATGATCAAAACCAGCAATTAAGCGCAAAATCGTTGTCTTTCCTGATCCCGATGGTCCTAATAAGGTATAGAATTTACCGGCCTCAATTTCAAAGCTTATATCACGCAACACAACGTTATCATCATACTGTTTGCTTACATGCTGAAATTCCATTATGTTTTTTACCATCAACGTTTCCCCAATCATCATTTTTTAAACTAAGTCTTAGTATAAAGTATACGCCTTAAATCGCAACACTGTTTATCCTAAGCAAATTATTTTGAACTACTCCCACTTAGCTAAACCTACGGTTTAATGCTTGAAGTGGGAGATTCTGGAAACATCGCATACTTACC
>NZ_CANCWY010000040.1:0-5263 GCF_947381695.1 Limosilactobacillus sp. DJ3M12
ACCGCTGTATACGGAACCGTACGTACGGTGGTGTGAGAGGTCGATAATCGAACTAATCAATTATCTCCTACTCGATTGCGGATGATTGTAACATCTATGTTAAAAGTCAACGAGCCGGAGAACGAGTAATGCGAAGCATTACCCAGTTTCTAGAAAAGCGCTTGAAAGTTAAAGTGAACCCAGATAAAACCAAAGTCGGTAGCCCGCTACGGTTGAAGTTTCTTGGCTTTTCGTTGGGTGTAGACCACAATGGGGCCTACGCCCGTCCAGCTAAACAATCGCAACAACGAGTAAAGAAAGCGCTGAGGTTATTAACTAAACGTAATCGTGGAATATCTCTGACAAGAATGTTTGAAGAAATTCATCGAAAAATGCGTGGTTGGCTTCAGTACTACTCAATTGGGAAACTAACTAACTTTATTCAACGCCTCGACAAGTGGTTGAGGGTCCGAATAAGGCAGTATATCTGGAAGCAATGGAAAAAGTTTAAAACTAAGGTAACTAACTTACAGAAGTTGGGGCTGTCCCAGCGTGATGCATATGTCTTCGCTAGTACCCGCAAGGGCTACTGGCGAACTGCACATAGTAAGACCTTGAGCTATTCTCTAACTAATAGAAAACTGGAACAACTTGGACTTATGAATATGTCCAAGACGCTCCAGTCAATTCAATGTGATTAAGTTGTCGAACCGCCGTATACGGAACCGTACGTACGGTGGTGTGAGAGGTCGATAATCGAACTAATCAATTATCTCCTACTCGATTTAAGTATCTGATTGAAATGATTTAAAAGATGATTTATATTATTTAGATAAAACGTTATTGAAAGGGAAAAGTCATGGAAATAAAAAAGCATTTTAAATTATATAAAGATGGTAAAAAATGGTGTTGTGCAGCAATCGCAACTACTGCTTTAGGGATAGGACTTACTATTGGTTCGCCTAGTGTTTTAGCTGATGCAGATACTATTACATCTACTTCTGATGCTAATAATTCTTTAGTAAAAAACGATAATACTAGTGATACTGATTCTAATTCGGAGTCAACTTTTACTGACACAAACAAGAATAGTACTAATGAAAAAGAGATAAATGAGAATAAAAATATAGATTCAAGTCAACAGATTAATCAAGAACAAACTGAATCTAATAATAGTGAAGAACAAACAACTCCAGTTAACGTTAAAGCTGAAAATACAGATATTAAAGATAGTATTCCAGAGAAATCAACGCCAAATACTTTTAAAGAGATTAATGGTAGTACCTATTATTATGGTGAAAACGGTAATTTATACCGTAATCAGTTCTATAATAATTGGGGCCGTACGTATTACTTTCAAGCCAATGGTGCTAGGTTAGATAATGGATTCTATAATAATTGGGGCCGTACTTACTACTTCCAAAATGATGGTAGTCGTTTAGATAATAGCTTCTATAATAATTGGGGTCGTACGTATTACTTTGGTGTAGATGGTGCCCGTTGGGATAACCGTTACATGGTAAAATGGGGTCGTGCTTACTATTTTGGTAATGATGGGGCGCTTCTTCAAAACCAGCTTAAAAGTATAAATGGGATTAACTACTGGATTAATAATGAAGGAATTATTCCATTAAAAAATCAATTCTTAACAGCAAATGAGAACCAATTATTCTACTTTGATGGAAATGGATCATTAGTTGTTAATAAGTTTTATCATAACTGGGGTCACACCTACTACTTTGGTAATGATGGCGCTCGTTACACCGATCAATTCTTAAATAGAGATGGTAAGGTATACTACTTTGATAATCAAGGAATTATGTACCAAGACCAATATTACAAGAATTGGGGTCACACCTACTACTTTGGTTCCGATGGTGCTCGTTACACTGATCAATTCTTAAATAGAGATGGTAAGGTATACTACTTTGATAATCAAGGAATTATGTACCAAGACCAATATTACAAGAATTGGGGCCACACCTACTACTTTGGTTCCGATGGTGCTCGTTACACCGATCAATTCTTAAATAGAGATGGTAAGGTATACTACTTTGATAATCAAGGAATTATGGTTACTAATCAGGTAAGAGTCATTGATGGTAAAGGATACGAATTTAATGATAATGGTGAAGCGACCGAGACTTCCGATATGGGTCAAACTAGAGATACAGTAGCTAAGGAAGTTGCTCAGGCTTTGACTAACCAAGGTATTAAAGGTGTTAAATATGATTGGCGAAACACCAATAACGATTATCAAGAATTAGCGCTTCATGATATTGCACAAGAAGTAGCTCAAGGTGATACTAATCCTGATAAAAATGTAATTGAAAAGAAATTACAAGCTAATAACTTACTGAGTGGTAAGGTTTTAGTAGTATATTCTACTGATTTTACAAATGATGATCCTCAAAAGATTACTAATACCTTTATGAATAGTTATGACTTTACAAATACAGACAACTCGGTGCTTGGTGTTGGGGCAGACCTAAATAAAAATAAGTTAGTAATTATTTTATTTAAACCAGGAGAAAAAGCTGAACAACCACAAGCTACTTCCACGATTAGTGCTTCTATTTCAGATATCTTTAAGAAGGCTGGCGTAAATGTTGACGTAGATAATGGCTTAACTAAAGGAAGTGTAGTTAATAGTGCAGATCTCGGAAATGCTTTGACTAATGGAACTGCTGAACTTCTAAAAGGAGATAAAGGTACAATTATTAGTCAGGAGGTTCTTAAAACAATTTTTGCTGCTTTTTCAGGTAATACTTCTGCAGTAGAAGGCACTAAGAATTACTATAATGGTAATGATGCTTATCATTATGAATTCTGGCTAGAAGGTCAATCAGCTGATGACAAATTAAATAACTTCCTTGCACTTAACAAGGGTGCTAAATACGGAGATCAGCTAAAGGTAAATTACACTGCAACACTTGTATTCGGTCAAGAAACTGGTACTAACTCTAATGAGAGTAAGGTCCCTGCAAGTGAAAGAACAGATGAACAGTTAGACCTAGCTTATAAGACCGGGACTGATACAGGCCTTCGTTATGATAGTGTAAAAGTTGAAAAAATCCCTGGAATGACTGATGATATGATTCGTGGGGTTGATGTTTCGAGTTACCAAGCGCTGATAAATGCTGGTGTTAAGTTTTATGACTTTGATGGAAAAGAAGCTAATTTATTTAAAGTCCTAAAAGATGCTGGTGTTAACTGGGTTCGTTTACGGTTATGGAATGACCCATATAATGCTGAAGGACTGGGATACAGTGGCGGTACTAATGATGAAACTTCACTAGTTAAGATGGCTACAGATGCAACTAAATATGGAATGAAAGTACTTATTGACTTCCACTACTCTGACTTTTGGGCAGATCCTGCTAAGCAACCACTTCCTAAGGCATGGAAGAACTTATCAACAGATGACTTAAGCAATGAAATTGGCCTCTACACAAGCAAAGTACTTTCTGATCTTAAGAAGGCCGGAGCTAATGTCCAAATGGTTCAAGTTGGTAATGAGGTTACAAATGGTGCATTTGGTATTTGGACAGACCGCGACCATGGTGGTAATTGGGCTACAACTTGGGAAACTGCTGATGGGGCAAAAGTAGCTAAATATCTAGGAGTTGGAGCTAAAGCAGTTCGTCAAACATTACCAAATGCTAAAATTGCTATTCAATTAGAAACACCTAATATTAACAAATACCGAAGCATTATGACGGTTTTAAGAGATAATAATGTTGACTATGATTACTTAGGAACATCTTATTATCCATTTTGGTCCACACATGATGGAAATGGTTGGTATGATAATGTTGATCTGGGATACGGAGCAAGTACACCAACTAATTTAGAAGCTATCGAAAAGATGACTGAAAAAGAATTTGGCAAAAAGACGGTAGTTCTTGAAACAGGCTGGATTAATAATGTTAATGATGCCGATGGAACTGGAAACTCAATTAGTGCAAGTGGTGAAATTCAAGCATATAGTCATGATCCACAAGGCCAAGTAGATGCACTTTCAGACATGTATAAAGCATTAGTCAATCAGAATGGTGTAGGTGCATTTTATTGGGAGCCAGCATGGATTCCGGTAAAAGCAGGTTATGATAATTGGGATTATAATAAAAAAGTATCAGATGTTTATGGCACTGGATGGGCTTCTAAATATGCAGTAGGCTACGCACCTGATTCAGTAATGTACTGGAATAACCAACCTACTTGGGGTGGCACGACTTGGGATAATGTAACGTTATTTGATGATCAAGGATACCCTCTTCAATCATTAAATGTTTATAAAGGTATGTTAGAAGGTTATGAAAGTCCTGTTATGAAGAGTTCAGTAGTAATACCAACAATTACAAAACTATGGAATACTACTGATGTAACTCCTAATGATGGATTAACTGAAGGAACAAAGTTATCGACAGACCTTTTCGGAACTACTCAATTAAGTGGAAATGATGGTCAATTGATTGGTAATGCTGAATTAACTAAGCTAGCTGGACGGCTTAAAGATGGAATATCTTCAAAAGTATACACAGCAACAAATGGTGCACGGTATCACTATATTTACTGGCTTGAAGGCGGAAATAATAAGGTAAATACGTTTGTTTCTGCAAATAAAGATGCCAAGTATGGACAACCATTAATTGCAAATTATTCGGCAACTGTAGTCGTTGATTCTGAACCAGGTACTCAAGTAGCAACTTCTCCATTACAAATTAAAATATCTCAGGTTTGGAATACTGTTAACAATGAAGAAATTAAAATCGATAATCCTCTAAAGCAGGGAGACTTAATAACTGATAAAAGTGATGATGCATTTTCTAGTATCTTGAATTCAAAAGATATCGAAGAAGCTTTAACTGGAGAAAAGGGTAAAGAAGTTAGCGAAAGTACTGTTAATGATGTAAAGGGTCTTTTACCTAAAGAAGTAAAAGGAAGCAAAACGTATACAACTGCAGATGGAAATCAATATTATTATGATTTCTGGCTTGCATCCGTAGAAACTAGTAATGTAAACTATGGAGAACCTATTATTGTAAACTATACCGCATCCTTAAAATGGCTTGGTTAAGTAAAAGTTTAATAAATTTACCAAAGAGAAGTTTCTTATTAAATAGCAACTTCTCTTTTCTGTAAGAGATAATTTTTTCCTGAAAAAAGGTTTTCAAATTAAAAAAATATATTATGATAATAATGTTTACGCGATTTGCTAGTTCGTAACATTTAACAAAAAAAGCCTAACAAGGTTAGACTCAAAGTAGACTAAAAAAGGAGT
>NZ_CANCWY010000041.1:0-4564 GCF_947381695.1 Limosilactobacillus sp. DJ3M12
TCCATCAACCAATAATCAATTGGTCAGTATTATTTATTTGAGTCCAGTGGCTAACTTATTCTTGAAATTTAGGTTTTTTTATTCTTTTTTGATACCACCGATAAGCAAAGTATAAACCAACGATCGCCATGATGATAATAGCAATGGTTGTATAATCATTAAAGATTATGACAATTTTATTCCACGATTGGCCGACCCAAGCGCCGAGAACGACAAGCAGTGTATTCCAAATTGCGCTTCCGATCGTAGTGAGAAGGCAGAATTTCCCTAATGAAGTTTGCGCGATCCCAGCAGGAATAGAGATTAAACTGCGGATAACGGGAATGCAGCGGCCATAGAGAATACCGCCTGTCCCATGTTTATTAAACCAATCGACTGCTTTTTTAGCATCATCTTGATGAAAGCCTAGAAGTTTAAATAAACGATGACTAAGAAGACGTTCGAGACGTTTAACAGTTAACTGGCGACCAAGGGCATATAAAATAAGTGCCCCGATAAGTGAGCCAATTGTCGCGGCGATAATTACTCCAACAATTGATAAAGAGGTGGTGGTCGTCATGAATCCGCTCATTGTAAGGATAATTTCGGATGGTAGCGGTGGAAAGACATTTTCAAGGGCAATTAGTAAGGCAATTGCAAAATAACCAAACTGATTAATAAATTCCGTTATCCAAGCGTTCATAAATTACTCCTGTTCAATTAAATATTCTCTAAACACTCTATCATATTAGAGAAATACTTAGTAGCGGTCTTATTTTTCTTTAGTGAAAATTACGAATTATAAATTAGAATTATTATATTGAAGTGAATAAAATACCTAGAAAGAGCAAAAAGTGTTCGGATTTAATTAAATAAAATCTTAAAAATTGCTAAAATCTTACTAAAAATGTGCTAAAGTATAATAAGACTACATAAGGGAGATTGATATAAAGTGAAGCGATATCGTTTCGGACGCCTCAGTATGGGCTGGCAAATTATGATTGGGCTGGCCCTTGGTATTATTTGTGGATTAATTTTCTATCAAAATAAGGGTGCCATCACTGTTATGCAGAGCTTAGGAACAATCTTTATCCGGCTGATTCAAATGATCGTAATGCCAATTGTTGTTTCTTGCTTGACTGTGGGAATTGCTAATATTGGTGATATTAGAAAGTTAGGACGGATTGGTGGAAAAACATTAATTTATTTTGAAGTTTTAACCACAATTGCGTTAATTTTAGGGATCGTAATGGCTAACATTACCCATCCAGGTTCGTTTATTGATATTCATAAACTTCATGCAACTGATATTTCGCAATACATGTCCACTGCAAAATCTGCAGAACATAGTAGCGGATTCTGGCCATTAATTTTGTCGATTATTCCAACGAACATTTTTAAATCCATGTCTGATGGTGACATGATGCCTGTTATCCTGTTCTCAGTTCTTTTCGGATTAGGAATTGCAGCTGTTGGGGAAAAGGCTAAAATTTTAATTGATGTATTAAATGCAGTTTCAGAAGTTATGTTCAAAGTTACTAATTGGGTTATGAAGTTTGCACCAATTGGGGTCTTTGGTTTAATTGGAATGACAATCGCTGAAATGGGTATTAGTGCTCTGCTGCCATTAGGATTATTTATTGTGATTGCGTATGTGACAATGTTAATCTTTATTATTGTTGTCCTCGGTATTACTGCTCATATTTTCCATTTACGTTATTGGAAGACGATGCGCGCTATCCTTGATGAGATTGTTTTGGCATTTACTACTGCCAGTTCAGAAGTTACGTTGCCTCGTTTGATGAAAAAGACGCACGAGATGGGAGTAAGCAAGGGTATTACAGCTTTTGTTATTCCAACTGGTTATACTTTTAATCTTGATGGATCTGCAATTTATCAATCATTAGCAGCGATCTTCTTAGCACAAGCATATGGACTTCATCTTAGTATTTCTCACCAAATTACTCTGCTGGTTGTTTTGATGATTACTAGTAAGGGAATGGCTGGGGTTCCAGGAGCTTCTTTTGTTGTATTGCTTGCTAGTGTTTCTACAATTGGGGTTCCAATGGCTGGTTTGACTTTCATTGCCGGAATTGATCGTTTCGTTGATATGGGACGAACTGCCGTAAACGTGGTTGGTAATTCAATTGCCACACTTGTTATCGGTGAATCTGAAGGTGCTCTTGACCGTGAAAAATATAATGCATATTTAGATAATTACGGAAAGGAAAAACCATCAACAGAAACTGACGTTGAAGCTGAATAAAATTAAATAAACATAAAAGCGAAGATGGGGAAATCCTCACCTTCGCTTTTATGTTTACTCTTTCTCTGAACTAACGGTATCTTGGGCTGGTGCTAGCTTAACTCCTCGGTGGTCAACGCTTGTACTAAATACGATTTGTGTACTTGTCTTTCCAAAACGTTGTTGAATAGTATTGATGAAGTTATCTAAATCGGTGGTAGAAGGAAAAACAACTTCCATAATTTCTGAATAATCACCAGTTACACAGTTACATTCAATCACATTGGGAATTTGTTGAATGTAAGGGTAAAATTCTTGTTTTTGGCGAGGCTCAAGTTGCACCTGAATAAAAGCTTTAACATGAAAGTTGATTTTTTCCATGTTAACACTTGTATGGTAGCCAGTAATAATCCCATTTCGTTCAAGTTTATTAATTCGCGCCGCAATTGCTGGTGATGAAATAAAACATTCTTTAGAGAGTTCTTTTAAAGAAGCACGGGCGTTTTTTTGAAGAAGGTTAATAATCTTCCTATCGATCTTGTCCATAAGATGCGGCCTCACTTTCAAATATTAAAGGTATATTGGATATATTAAGATTACTCTAATTAAAGATTAATGTATAGTCTAAATTTTAGGAAATTTGGAATTTTATCTGAGGTCAGTATTATTCTGGTTTCCTTCGCTTTATTCTTTAAAAAAATGGTATAATTTAAGTAAATATATTACTTGTTTGTTTGGAGGTTCAAACCTATGGATCAAGAATATCAAAACATCCTAGTTCCAGTTGATGGCTCTCAGGAATCAGAATTTGCATTGCATCGTGCAATCGCAATTGCAAAGCGTAATGGTGCCCATATAGATATTTTAAACGTAATTGATACACGAGCAATGGCTTATAACTTTGCTGGTATGTCAGATGGAAGTATTGCTTACCAGTTAGTTGATAAGTCAAAGCAATACCTTGATGAATTGTTGAAGACTGCCAAGGATAAGGATGGTTTTGACAATCTTGACATTCATATCCGTCTTGGTAATCCAAAGACAATTATTTCATTTGACTTCCCTCGTGATCACCACAACGACATGATTATTATTGGTGCTAGTGGATTATCACGGATGCAACGAGCTGTAATGGGTTCAGTTACGTCATATGTAAAGCGTAATGCGCCTGTTGATGTGTTAGTTGTCCGAACTGATGTAGATCAGGTTAAATAGTCATTGAATATTATCAATGAGGGTTAGTGGTAAATATTACCATTAACTCTTTTTTTATAAAAAAGAAGGTGTGTTATCGTGGCAGATGAAATTACTAAGCGAGTTTCCTTGATAGAATTATTTTATGATTTAGTGTTCGTTTACATGGTTTCCCGAGCAATAGAAATGATTCACCATTTGCACCATGGGATTGTGGGATTGCCGGTTTTAGGAATCTTTGCAATTGTCGTGATTGTATTTATTAATTCCTGGATGGTCCAGATGGTTTTTACAAATCGGCATGGAAAGCTTTCAAGAACAAGTGTTACCTTTTCGTTCATCGATATGGCAATTCTTCTCTATATGTCAAATTCGTTTTCAACAACATTTGACTGGCATTTAGCAATTTTTTTCATAGCTGCAGGATTGCTATCATTAACGTTATGTATCCAATATGTTTTATAGTTTACTTTTAGGCAGAAAAGAAGATAGATAAACAGATTACACGAGCATTTGCTGGAATTTTAATTTTTAGGACCGTTACGCTTTTTATTGGTGGGATTTTTTATCAAAGCCGAGTTAGAGTGAGGATTGCTTTTGCTGGTATTATTATCAGTTGGATTGCGCCTGGCTTTACCGGAAAATATACAAAGCATCATCCCATCATCTTTTCGCACTTGCTAGAACGGCTTACGGCATTAATTATCGTGATGTTTGGTGAGACGATTGTCGGTATTGCTGATTACTTTACTGCCACCAGCTTTTCAATTCAGTCTATTCTTATACTTACCACAGTTGCAGCGCTATTCTTTACCTACATTGTTGAATTTGATCATTTAATTAATGAACATCAACGCCATGAGACAGGAAATTTAATGATCTATCTTCATTACTTTATTTTATTTGATCTTAGCCTAATAACTGTGGCAATGAAATTCATTGATGATGCAGAGGCACATCCGCGATTTGCGGGAACCTGCATGTACCTGGGTTTTGCCTTGCTTTATATTGGCCTTGCAATTGCTAACTATTACAATAAGGTAAAAGTAAATAAAACCGTTGTAAGTATTTTTATCCATAAATTTGCGAGAATACCCCACTTCTATAAGTAGGGGATGAATCGCTCTCTTAAAGTACGTTAGTGCT
>NZ_CANCWY010000042.1:0-4563 GCF_947381695.1 Limosilactobacillus sp. DJ3M12
TTTCATATAGGTTTGGTTCACTTAATATGATACCTGATGTCACGCCGAATGGCGTTTTTTATTTACCACCAACTGGGGGGCTAACTTCATTCTATAATCCACCATAAGATTACATTAACTGGTGAAGTTCAAGATATTTTTAAGGATTAATAGTTATTTCCCTCATCGACTATAAGTTAGCGATGGGGGATTTTTTAATTTAGGGAAAAGGCTAATTCAATCTGGAGTGGTGATTTGTGATAATCAATTATAGTAGGTCGTTTGAAAAACAGAGAGGTGAAGGTTAGTGGAACAACTCTATGACCAGTTTCAACGAAAAATTGATTATTTACGATTATCAATAACAGACCGGTGTAATTTACGGTGTGTTTACTGTATGCCAGAAGAAGGATTGAAGTTCTTCCCTAAAGATAAAATTATGTCCCAAGATGAAATTATTCAGTTAGTGCAAAATTTCGCCAAAATGGGGATTACGAAAGTCCGCCTAACTGGTGGCGAACCATTATTACGGCGGGACTTACCCGAGATTATCCAGCGTATTCGGCAAATTTCTGAAATTAACGACATTTCAATTACGACGAACGGGACGGCCCTGAAGTATCAAGCAAAGAAATTGAAGGAAGCGGGTCTTGATCGCCTTAATATTTCTCTTGATACTTTTAATCCAGCAGTATATAAAAAGATGACCCGTGGCGGAAATATCAAGCATGTCCTGCAAGGGATCGCGGCAGCTGAACGAGAGGGTTTTAAGATTATTAAGGTCAATACCGTAGTCGTGCGGGGCGAAAATGACCAGGAAGTCATGGATTTTATTAATTATACGAAAGACCACCCGATCAATGTGCGCTTTATTGAATACATGCCAATCGGGCAAGAGATTAGCGATTGGAAAAAAGAATATGTTCCGCTAACCAGCATTTTTGATAAGTGTCGCGAGGCGGGGTTAACATATGAACCGTTATCATTGCCCGGTAATGGTCCTGCCGATAACTATCAGATTAAGGGTTACCGAGGTAGCTTCGGTTTGATTCACCCAATTTCAGAGCGGTTTTGTGAATCTTGTGACCGTTTGCGAATTACCTCCGATGGTTACGTCAAAGCCTGCTTATATTGGAATGAAGAACTGGATATCCGACCGGTCATCAATGACTTTGCGGCATTTAAGAAAGTAGTGCAGAAGGCGCTAAATAATAAGCCGTTAAATCATGAAATGGCAATGAAAAATGTTCATCAGATTATTAATCCAGCGCCAACGTGGCGGCATATGAGTCAGATAGGTGGGTAAAAATGGCAGCTGATCAAAATACTGGCGCTCCTTTTTCGCCGACGGAAAACCGGGTAATGGATGCTCTGCAGTCGGTAATTGACCCAGAATTAGGGGTAGATATTGTTAACTTAGGGTTGATTTATGATGTTCAAGTTGATGACCAACAATTATGCGTGATTACCATGACGCTAACGACAATGGGGTGTCCGGTTAGTAACGTCTTGAGTCAACAAATAATTGAACAAGCTTTGGCAACTGATGGGGTAGCAAAATGTAAGATTAACTTGGTCTGGGAACCAGTGTGGAGTCCAAGCATGATGACTCGCTATGCTAAGATTGCCCTGGGAATTCATGAATAAGTAAAAATATGGCGTGCAGCTTTCGTGATTGAAAACTGGACGCCATATTATGTGCGCCCGGCATGGGTATTAGCTAGGCGGTGAGAGTCCGCTATGGGCCGTAGTAGTCGGAACCATGAGCTGAGGACAAAGGTGTCCACTGTGAGGTGGAATCTGAAGGAAGTCTAAGGCAAAGTATTGCACCGATGAACAAGAAGTAGCTATAAGGCTGGAACTAACTGGATAAGACTGCATGACAAGTTGAAGTCCAATACTACTCGAAGTTGGTCTCAGTAAAGCTAACGATGACATGGTACGAAAGCTAATATTCTTACCCGGGGAGATCTGGCCTACACGTTTCCGACAAGAGGAATAAGTTTAATTTCCACAGAAACAAGCGGTGCAGTGATGTAGCGTTGAGTAAGCCAGAAGTCAGCCGAGGTCATAGTAGTCTGAATAATCAGATGAAGGACTGAACGACAATAACTTGTAACTTATATCGGAGGTGTAATCAGGTGCGACGATCGCAGAAAACAGAACAACAAGCTGACCGCTTGTCGAGGATAGGTTTGGAAAACCGAAAGTACACAAGGGCGCGTAGTACCGATTATGGTGAAGGTAAAGGTATGAGTGTCACTATCCAAGACTTAGTCTTGGACCGCAATAACCTTAATCAGGCTTATTTGCGAGTTAAGAGAAATAAAGGAGCAGCAGGCATTGACGATATGACAGTCAATGACCTTCTGCCATATCTCAGAGAAAATAAGACGGAATTGATCGCTAGTTTGCGTGAGGGCAAGTATAAACCAGCACCAGTCAAACGGGTAGAAATTCCGAAGCCTAATGGTGGAGTAAGAAAACTCGGAATACCAACAGTGGTGGACCGAATGGTTCAACAAGCTGTGGCCCAAATTCTTACACCTATCTTTGAGCGTGTTTTCTCTG
Source organism: Limosilactobacillus sp. DJ3M12 (assembly GCF_947381695.1). Classification (NCBI taxonomy): domain Bacteria; kingdom Bacillati; phylum Bacillota; class Bacilli; order Lactobacillales; family Lactobacillaceae; genus Limosilactobacillus; species Limosilactobacillus sp. DJ3M12. The sequence goes on from NZ_CANCWY010000042.1 coordinate 2,551, forward strand.
ATAATAGTTTTGGCTTCCGCCATCACCGTGGGGCTCACGACGCTATTGCAAAAGTAGTAGATCTTTATAATCAAGGTTATCGAAGAGTTGTCGACTTAGACCTAAAAGCCTATTTTGATAACGTTAATCATGACTTGATGATTAAGTATCTCCAACAATATATTGATGACCCATGGACACTAAGACTCATTCGTAAGTTTCTAACTAGCGGAGTCTTAGACCATGGGCTTTTCGCTAAGAGTGAAAAAGGAACCCCACAAGGAGGGCCATTGTCACCACTACTGGCGAACATCTATCTAAATGAGTTGGACAAAGAGTTGACTAGACGTGGTCACCACTTTGTGCGCTATGCGGATGATTGTAACATTTATGTTAAAAGTCAACGAGCCGGAGAACGAGTAATGCGAAGCATTACCCAGTTTCTTGAAAAGCGATTGAAAGTTAAAGTGAACCCAGATAAAACCAAAGTCGGTAGCCCGCTACGGTTAAAGTTTCTTGGCTTTTCGTTGGGTGTAGACCACAATGGAGCCTACGCCCGTCCAGCAAAACAATCGCAACAACGAGTAAAGAAAGCATTGAGGTTATTAACTAAACGTAATCGTGGAATATCCCTAACAAGAATGTTTGAAGAAATTCAGCGAAAAATGCGTGGATGGCTTCAGTACTACTCAATTGGGAAACTAACTGACTTTATTCAACGCCTTGACAAGTGGTTGAGGGCTCGAATAAGACAGTATATCTGGAAGCAATGGAAGAAGCTTAAAACTAAGGTAACTAACTTACAGAAGCTGGGGCTGTCCCAGCGTGATGCATATGTCTTCGCTAGTACCCGCAAGGGCTACTGGCGAACTGCACACAGTAAGACCTTGAGCTATTCTCTAACTAATAGAAAACTGGAACAACTCGGACTTATGAATATGTCCAAGACGCTCCAGTCAATTCAATGTGATTAAGTTGTCGAACCGCCGTATACGGAACCGTACGTACGGTGGTGTGAGAGGCCGATAATTGAACTAATCAATTATCTCCTACTCGATTATTTAGATTGTTGGTCAAAGATGAAGTGGCCGCTTTTACCACCGTCTTTTTCAACGAGATGAACATCACTAATGACCATTCCCCGGTCCATTGCTTTGCACATATCATAGATGGTGAGGAGGGCGATTTGCACGACAAGGAGGGCTTCAATCTCAACGCCGGTGACGTGCTTGGTCTTAACGGTTGCCTCTGCAGTAATAGTATCCTGACCGTTATTGTGGAAGTGGATATCGACACCGGTGAGGGGGATGAGGTGGCACATGGGGATCATTTCAGAAGTCCGTTTAGCGGCCATGATTCCTGCCACCTGGGCGACAGCGAGGACATCGCCCTTTTTTATTTGGCCATCTTCAATTCGTTGCAGGGTGGTTGCTTGCATATGGATTTGTCCTTGAGCCGTAGCGGTACGGAAGGTAACCTTTTTAGCGGTAACATCGACCATGCGGGCTCGGTCCTGGTCATTGAAATGTGTTAGTTTGTCTGTCATGATAAAACCCCTTTTAATTGGTAGATTAACTTTAGGATAGCATAATCGATAAGCAAAATTATTCAGTGATTTTACCAAAATAAAAATGACATCGCCTCAACAATGTCATTATAAAAATAATTATTCGTTTCTTAGTGAAGGTACTTCAACATCATTATCGTAGTTTGGACTCCACCAACCTTGCTTATTAATGTATCCGGATGGTAAGCACCAGATTACAAATTCAATAACATCAACTACAAAGGAAATTGCTTGTAAGACATTACTATCACCACTAGTTAAAATAACGGTAATTAGCCAGAAGACAAGCACTCCCCAACCACTGATGCCAGCGTCAATCTTCAATATTAACGGAATACTTTTATTACCTTAAGAAAAGCTTAACAATTTAGATATAAATAAAATTATAAAACCCGAAATGTCAATTTAAGTTAGAAAGAAAATAGTTGCTCATCAGTGACGTAAGACATGAATACTTCATATGGAGT
>NZ_CANCWY010000043.1:0-4318 GCF_947381695.1 Limosilactobacillus sp. DJ3M12
GCACTAACGTACTTTAAGAGAGCGATTCATCCCCTACTTATAGAAGTGGGGGTATTCTCGCAAATTTATGGATAAATGGTAGTGTCAGCACCGGGGTTAAAGGATACGTTGTTTTATGGCAATTACAGAATTTTGACTATCATGCTCGCAATGGAGTTATTGTTAATCATTTATCCGAGAAAATGATTAAACAACTGCAACAATATGTAAATGATATGGTTGGCAACGAATAATATAGAAAGGCACTATGTAGTAAGTCTCATGGTGCTTTTTTGATTAAAAAAGTGAGTGCGAATTAACTGCCTTGTCAAGAAAGTTAATTTCCACTCACCTATTTTTATATTATTCTTCAAATGCCTTTAGCTGTTTCCAAAACATTGGAAGCAAGAATAACTGGAGGAATAATACACAGCCAGTAAGGACACTTGTATAACTAAAGAAGATCAATTCTGAAAATAAGTCGGCTAAGATTACGACCGCGATGCACAGCTGGCTAACGGTTAACCATTCTCGCTTAACTTTATTAGCTGAGAAGATCATTACTAATTGGATTGCTACTAAGACTGTCTGAATCAACTGTAGTAAAAATAGTGAATACATTTTATATCTCCTAATTAAAAATTATCCTCGTACATTTTACTACGCGTTATGAATTTTTTAATTACAGCTTTTTTACATCTATTTAACAACTGTTGAAACCTTTTTCTTCGTAGTATACTTGCGCCACAAGGTTTGTAAATAATAAGCAGCATAACAAGCAATTACAAACGGAATCGTACAATACAAGGCAATTCGTTGTTGGGGATCAAACCAAATTAAGATGCAAGAAAGGCTGCTAGCAATAAATGCAAACCATGGAACAATCGGATACCATGGCGTGCGATACTTTAACTCACTTAACTGATGACCAGCCGCTAAAAAGCGCCGACGAAAAATGAGCTCACATAAGGAAATCGCAATCCATACAAAGACAACCGCCAATCCAGAAACAGAAACCAAAACTAAATAGACCGTCCCAGCCGCATAGATGCTGGAAAGCAAAGCTAACACCCCACCAAGCATACTTAAGAGCAAGGCGAAAACAGGAATCCCGCGTTTATTAGTTTTGGCGATGACAGCTGGAATTGTTCCTTCATTAGCTAATGACCATAACATCCTGGTTGATGCGTATAGGCCAGAATTAGCGGCAGAGATAATCGCGGTGAGGACGACAAAATTCATTAAGTCGGCAGCATATGGAATTCCAAGTTGGCTAAAAACGTAGACAAATGGACTTTGCGTTACCCCCGCCTTTTGATAAGGAATCAAAGAGGCCATAACGATCATGCTCCCGACAAAGAAAATCACTAACCGCCATAAAGTAGTATGAATTGCCTTAGGGAGGGTCTTTTCAGGATGCTTAGTTTCTCCCGCGGTGATGGCGATTAATTCAGTCCCAGAGAAAGCAAAATTAACCGTTAGCATCGTCATAAATAAGCCGCTAAAACCACCTGGGAATAGGCCGTCCTTAGTAAAGTTGTTCAGCAAAGGTGCATGATGGTAACCTTGAATCGGGATAAGACCAATTACTGCTAAAGTCCCCAACAAAATAAACGCGCAGATCGCAACTACTTTAATCACCGCAAACCAAAATTCGCTTTCCGCAAATGCTTTGACAGTAAAAATGTTGGATAAGAGGATAATGATGATAAATAACAAGCTCCACCACCAAACCGGAATCTGAGGAAACCAGTGCTTCATAATGAGACCAGCCGCGGTAAATTCGGACCCCATCGCAATCGTCCAGGTCAACCAATAAAGGATCGCAACAGTAAATCCAGTGGCCGGCCCAATCAGATTTTTGGCGTAAACATGAAAAGCCCCCGTATACGGCATCGCAACACTCAGCTCACCTAAACATAGCATGACGGCATAGACGATTAAGGCGCCAAGTAAATAAGCAATAACGGTTCCCAACGGTCCAGCCTGATGAATCGTGTAACCAGAACTGAGAAATAGGCCGGTCCCGATTACTCCACCAAGCGCAATCATTTGGATATGACGCGCACTCATTTCACGGGCTAAATGCGTTTTCTTAGTCATGATGGGCGCCTCCTTTTAAGTACTCATGTAAGGCAGCAATATCTTGCGGCGTAGTAGTACAACATCCCCCAATGATTGTCAATCCAGCCGCGAGCCATTGTGGTAAGTAATCAACTAAACCGCGACGTCCATGGGGATAGCTCCACGTTTTTGTTGTCGGATCATAAGTCGCACTTGAATTAGGATAAGCAATAACCGGTTTATCAGTTGCCTGATGGATTGTCTCAATGGCGGCTGTTACCTCTTCTAATGGAATACAATTTACACCAACCGCAAAAACATTTGGATACTTCGCAACGGTACGGGCCGCAACTGCTAACGGTGTCCCATCTGGTAAATGTGTGGAATCTTTTAAGGAAAAACTGACATAGCATAAAGTATCCGGAGCCAGTTCTTTGACAAGGTCCAATTCTGCTAGCACTTCATCTAAGCGTGGCTGCGTTTCAATTGCAATCACATCGACACCAACCGTTAAAATATCAGTTAATCGTGGCCGATGAAATTGTTGATATTCGGTTGTACTGAGGTGGTAATCACCACTATATTCACTTCCGTTGGCAAGATAAGCGCCATAAGGACCAAGCGCTCCCGCCACATAGTTATAAATACCGGTTTCCTGCTGATATTCATCACGCGCTTCTTTAGCCAAGGCGACTGCCCGCTGGATCAATGAATGAGCCTCTTGTTTTGAATAACCATTCTTTATGAATGCCGGAACATTTGTCTGGTAAGTATCAGTAATTGCTAACCGGGCACCCGCCTTAAAATATTCCTGGTGAACTTTTTTAACTAATGCTGGCTGATTAGCTAAAACACTCGCCGTCCATAATGAGTTATTGGTATCAGCACCTAATTGCTCTAAAGCCGTTGACATTGCGCCATCAATTAGTAACGGTTTAGTTAATTCTGCAGTAATCTTTGTCATCTTTATCCCCTCCTCGTAAATAAAAAGCCCCTCAAAAAGAAACTAGTCTTTTCAAGGGACGATCAATACGCGGTACCACCCAAATTCAGGAAATTTAAAATCCTACACTCAAACAAACTTATTCAAAATAAATTTGCAGCTTGGGTAACGGTAGCAACGCCGTGATCTGCTAATTATTCACCGATCAATCGCTCACGAACCATCTTCACTAACTCTAGAAATACTGCATTGCACCAGTCACAGCTCTCTGATAAATCTATCATTAGTTACTTATTCGATCTCAGCAAATTCTCATATAAATTACGATTAGTATACCGAGCGAGGGCGAATTCGTCAAGGGTGTTTTTAATGTGATTTTAATGCAGAAAAATATTAATAATCCAAAAACTTACTTTAATTCTGCTACTCCACCTTTAGCAATATGGTTGCCTTCATTTCCAAGAACTTCTTCAATACTAAATTTAAAGTGCTTAACAGTAAATTTATGATTGGATAACATTGTTACACTTCCGCTACGACTATTGCCTGGATTAATTGCTTCTGTACCAATAATAGTATCAACAGCACCACCATCAGGACTTGGAGTTTCTGTCGAAAATTCTTGTCCATTATCATCTTCTGGCATCCAAATAGTATATTGAGGGTTAACTGCTTTTTTACTACTATTCTTTACAATATAATTTACTTTAACTTGATAGTAATGATGGTTTAATTCTTTGTATGCTTCATCAATACCACTATTATCTGGTTTATTTGCTTCACTCTTTTTCATCTTTTGATATTCAACGCTAGTAATCTTAAACCGAAGCGGTCCCACTGAACTTGTCCATTTATTTGGTGCTGCTTTATAATGATTAACTTTCACAGGTAACTTCTTGCTTACATGACCATTATCACTTTTAGCAATAACGGTGTAATTACCCGTATCATTTAATCTTATTTCAGCTTTTCCATTTTTAGTCTCTGATTTCCCTTGGATTACCTTATTTTTGCTGTTCTTAACTTCATATGTAGTTCCTTTATTAGCAGTAAGAGTTACTTTAGCATACCAATCTGGAGTCATCATAACTTTCGAATGATTTAAACTTGCCTTAAACGGTTTACCATTACTATCACGACGATAGAATATCATCCCTGCAACAATTACAACAATAGTTACTAATATTAACACTAGCCATTTCCAGTATTTCTTCATTTTTACTCCCTCTCCAAAAAATAATATAATAATTTCATACGGTGGATTATAGAATGAAGTTAGCCACCCAGTTGGTGGTAAATAAAAAACGCCATTCGGCGTGACATCAGGTATCA
>NZ_CANCWY010000044.1:0-4150 GCF_947381695.1 Limosilactobacillus sp. DJ3M12
GACTAAGCTGCCTGGATCGACTTTCTCTCCCTTATCTACGGAAACACCGTCCTTAGCAGTTACCTTGTCGCTTTCCGCATCACTATTGACGTGAAGGTGGACTGGCACTTCAGTCTTAGAACCATCTGGGAAGGTAACTTCAACTTTACCGGTTTTATCGCCGGAGGTTCTCAAGTCTGGCTTTGCTCCCTCTTTCCAGTCAACTGAGCCCGCTGGTAATTCGACTTGTTTGCCAGCTGGATCAGTCACATTGACTAAGCTGCCTGGATCGACTTTCTCTCCCTTATCTACGGAAACACCGTCCTTAGCAGTTACCTTGTCGCTTTCCGTATCAGTTGGCTTCTTACCATCAAGAGCAGACCAAGCGTTATTTTCAGCTTCAGTAAGCTTTTCTACCGTCGCTTTATCTGCATAGGCACCTGTATCTTTGTTAATCAAAGCTTTAGTTGCTTCAGTTGCTTTGTCATAAGCTGCCTTTTTATCTGGATTTGCGTATTTATAGCGATCAGATTCCTTTGTTGTATCTTCCTTGTGCTTAGCCCAAAAACCTTTAGGGTCATCTTTAGGGTCAACATATTGACCTATACTATTACCAAGCTTTTTCATAGCATCGTTTAGGGCATTGCCTTGATCTACAATCTTAGCTAAAGCATCTGGATCTGCAGCATTATTATGAATCTCACTACTTAAAGCATTAATTTGTGCATTATTAAGATAATCTTTATTAATCTTAGCTAAAGCATCCTCACCGGCTTGCCAATTAGGAATAATATCTTTAGGGTTTACTGGTGCATATGGATGAGCTGCATCAGCTGCATTCAGTGCTCTCTGCTCACCATATAATCTAGAAAACATGTTATAGAAACCATTCTGATAAGAATAAATATTAGCTGAGATTCCTGAGAATTGTTGATTTTTCGGACCTAAAATTAAATCTTTTTCATGAGAGTCTGTGTGTTGCGTAGTAAAGGAAATAACATAAGAAGAATGTTGTGATAGATCTTTCCACGCAACTTTACTTGCGTAACCATGTGACTTAAATTCCATTGCTTGGTTAAAGTTAACACTGTTAAATACGCCATTAGAATTAAATTCATTCCGTGTGTCATAAATGATTGGGATTTGGGCCTTAGGGTCATTAAGGTCCTTAGAATCTAAACCGTCAACTCCAGTTTTATTTTTAATTATAAAATTATTAAAATGAAAGTCATGATCGCCACCTAGATAAGGGGTCGTCCCATCATATGCATTATTATAATAAACCTCATTACCATTATTGAAAAAGTAAGTCTGCCATAAGTTCGTTTTACCATAACTAGTATCAGTAGTGAAATAGTATGAGGGTTGCAAATATCTATTGTCATAAGCTGGCAAGGTTTTACTATTATTAATTAAACCAGTATCTGGATCAACATCTGTCTTAGGATTAAATGAAAAGTCTACTTTAGCTGGTGGATTTTTTATTGTAATGTCAGTAGCGCTATTGCTACCGTCCTCAAATTTATAATATGTATATTTTTGATTAGGATCATTAATTGCTTCCATATCAACATTACCAACGATTTGGTAGTCATTAGTGAGAGCAATACCAAATTTTGCAGAAACTAACCCCTTTACTGAACTGCCAACATTTTGTAATCCCTGATGAGGGAAGAAAACAACAGTCCAACGGGTCTTACCATTTCCTAAATCTTCTTTAGAAATATTGATATTATTTTTAGTATCTTCAGCTGTCGTTGCATTTTGCCCAGTAGCAGTACCATTAGCTTGAATATCAGCAGCATGGTAAACGTAGTCATTACCATAAATAGTTACAACCTTGTAATACTTTCCATCTGTACCTTTATAGATATTAGAACTGTAGTTATCTGAAGAAGTTAGATTATGCTCATTGGCCAATTTTTGATTTTCTTTAGCTGGCTGAGTATTACTGTTATCTTTTTTATTTACTGTACCTGCTGCATTTCTATCAGAAGCTGCCCATAAGTTCATAAATGCTAATTTTGCTGCTGATTTAGCTGTTAATGATCTAATATCTAATGATCTAATATCAGTGTCAGCGCTACCTTGCGTCTCTGGTGAAGATTGTGGGGTTGTCGCAGCTTCTGTAGAATTATTAGCTGTTGCATTCTTACTTGCACTACCTTGTCGAACTGTTTCTGTTGTACTAGTTGCTTCCTGAGTAGTAGTGTTATTTTGATCTACTGTAGCTGCTAATTTTGCTGCTGATGAATTAATATCAGTGTCAGCGCTACCTTGCGTCTTTGGTGCAGATTGTAAGGTTGTCGCAGCTTCTATAGAATTATTAGCTGTTGCATTGTTACTTGCACTACTTTGTTGAACTTCTCCTGTTGCACCAGTTGCTTTCTGAGGATTAGTTTGTCCAGTAGTTCTCAATCCAACTTGCAAATTACTGGTTGGTGAACTATTGGAAGCTTTAACGTTTTCTATGGTTGCTGCCTTTACAGAATGATCTGTAAAGTTAATTCCAAAAATGGTTACTCCTAATAATACCGAAGCCACACCAACGTTAAGCTTACGTAAACTATAACGCGGTGTCCGCTTAGTTTCTAAAAATTCAGGTCGCTTCATCATTATTTTTACCTCCCAAATTTAATAACTAGTGGTGTATTGCAGTACACCAGAACAATAGCGCTACCGTTAAGCTATCAGCCTATAAGCTATCAGCCTATAAGCTATCAGCCTAATTGTTGAGTATAATATTCCTTCAATCTGGTAATATTATAGCACAGTTTAGCGACTTTGACGACCGCTTGGCTCTCGAGCCGGGCGGTTTTTCTGTTTGCAGTTAACTTATCAGATAGTAAAAGAAACTAACCGCAAAGGCTAATCTCTTTTCAAACACTAAAATTATTCAAGTTCGCGATTGAGAGTAGTGAGACGCAATCTCACTGCTCTCTTTTCATATATTGTGGTACTAGAAATAATGTTTAAATTCAAATTATAACTCTAAGTCGTTTCCTTCATGAAGTACTGACTTTTTAGCTTGAATCCTTGATACAGAGATGGTTCTTCGTTGCCTTTTCTGCTACTACTACAGCTAACCACATTTGTCTATAAGATATTAAAAATCATTTACACTCAAGAATATTTCTATAAATTGGTCTAAATTTACCACCCAAACACACTGAAATTATTGCCACAAATCGTTGATATATCAGCATCAGCAGTCTCCTCAAAATTGGTCTAAACACATTGAAACACATTAGCATTTCAGTGTGTTTGCTAGTGTGTTTGAAATAGTAATTCACAACATTTCGGAACCATTCACTTTACTTCTTAAGTATACAAAAAAGCCTACAAATCAAGCTTTTACGGCTTATTTCGTAGACTTTTGAATTCTTCTAAATTCTATCTAGTGCTGACTAGAGGTTCAGAAATCACGTTACAAATGCCTATATAACAGCATTTAGAGCATAAGATGAGAAAATATGAGAAGTCCTACATATTAAGGTACTGATCCATTAATTCACTATATCCACGGTTAAATGGTTTCACGTAATAGCGCATGTAGACTGCCAACGAATTTCCTAATCTAACTGTAGTCACCCAACCGTGCTAATCTTGTACCTACCGTCGTACGAAGTGTATAACATGTTAAAGGAAGACCATTACTTTTTACATTTGCTTTCTTGCACAGTTCTTTCATAGCGTCATTCATGGTCCGTTGGCTAATTGGCTTCCCCAGTTGTGCTAGTCGGTAATCGCTCAGGCTTAGGAAAATAAGGTCATTATTACTTTCAATCCCTTTTTCTGACAGAAACCGTTGCTGTTCTCTTCTGAAATCATGCAACGCTTGGTGTAAATCATTAGTAATGGGGGGCGTTAATCGCCACTCACCTATTTTTCGTGATTTTAAATGGCCATTAAACTCATTTTTCTTTTCAGGAAACGAGTCACTTATTTTAAGAACCCAGTATCCTTCTGACTTAGTTATATTTGAATACCTTAGGGTCTGAATTTCCTATGGTCGCATTCCGGTTTCAGCTTCAACCCACAATGCAAGCCTTGACACCTTGCTTGAAATTCGTAAGCGTATTAAGTCTTTCTTTACGCCGTTTGTAAAATTAAGTTAGAAAAATAGAAAAGCCATTTGTGGTAGACTTTTGAATACCCCTAAACAAAAGAA
>NZ_CANCWY010000045.1:0-3496 GCF_947381695.1 Limosilactobacillus sp. DJ3M12
TCCTTTTTTAGTCTACTTTGAGTCTAACCTTGTTAGGCTTTTTTTGTTAAATGTTACGAACTAGCAAATCGCGTTTATTTTATATATCTACATACGTCAATTGCTAGTTTGTAACATTCCAAATTTTGCTAGATTATTCGTCATGACAAGTGCCTCGATTTGTGCTTGCAATCCCACCAAACAACGTTTTCTATGGTTGCTGCCTTTACAGAATGATCTGTAAAGTTAATTCCAGAAATGGTTAACTCCTAATAATACCGAAGCCACACCAACGTTAAGCTTACGTAAACTATAACGCGGTGTCCGCTTGGTTTCTAAAAATTCAGGTCGCTTCATCATTATTTTTACCTCCCGAATTTAATAACTAGTGGTGTATTGCAGTACACCAGAACAATAGCGCTACCGTTAAGCTATCAGCCTAATTGTTGAATATAATATTTCTTCAAAATTCCGCTACTTACTCACTACCATCATTCCCCTTTCATATAATCAACCGAAAAATTTAAAATCCAACCGTTGATTTATCACTTTTGGCAGCGCTTCCTAAATCAAAAAATCATCGTTGTAATAATCCATTTTGGCTACCAATTCACTGTGATTTTAACATAACTGTTTATTTATGATAAACAAAATGCATGTGATTAGTGAATTCTTTGCGAATAAAATGTTGCGGCCAACGCCGTCGGGCTACTCCCCTATAAACTTAATTTTATTAAGCTCGTGTCCAGGCACCGCCACGCATAAAAAACTGATGCGGTCGGCGCTGATTACACCAATCGCATCAGTTTATTTTTGTCAATTTTAAAATTAGTTTATAATTTCACATTATTTTCAAGCCGGCCGGGGTGCTTTTGATTCCCAGCTTTAACTTGGTCGCGCGGCCCTTAAATGCCTTAATCTTTGCGGCCTTTATTTCGGCGAACCCCCTCTGGATTGGGCTGGCCTGTGGGAGCTACTTAATCGCCAGTGTCGCCTTTCGCCGGCACCGGACGCAAGTGTAGGCCTACTTAGCCCGCAATCAAACCGCATAATCCCCACTTGGCGGGCCCCCACACATGACCGACGGGGCCCGCTTTTTTTGCTAATCCCCCAAGGCCACGACTTCGGCTAAGAGGACCTCTTTGTGCAACCGGCGAATGGGGAAGTGGGGCCTACCATGCGGCCCGAAACCACAAAAAACCCCCGCCAGCAGCAATCAGGCCGCGAACGGGGGGGCTTTTCGGCGGGTGGTCCGAGGTATCCTAGCCGTCTCAACCAATCCCTTATAAGTTGCTAAAATCAGTTTTATCTAAATCCGTATCCGGATTGACTTTTGGCCAACTGTCAAAGTGCCGTAACCACCATTTATAATTATCGTCGGCGACTTGGTAGAACAAGCCCGTGGACGAGATCCGGTACTTGGTAAAGCCGTTGCCGACTTGATCCATCGTGCCAATGATTGGCACCCCATAGAAGTACTGGTGATCCATGTCAATAATCGTGGTAAAGTGCCCACTCTTGGCCTCTTTGTCGGTAAAGAAGCCTTCAAAGTACTTAATCCCTTCCATCAGGACTAACCGTGATTCCATATCGGCCAAGTACTCCGGCGTTAAATGTTGCGAAATTACCGGCGGATTACCGGACGGATAAGTATTTTCGTTGTACCCCGCCGTCATGGTATGCGGCGCCAACAACACGGCAATCGATCCCAAGTGGGAGTAACCGGCAAATTGCGGCATCAGCCCAGCTTGGTATTCCGCTAACGCATGCACGGCCAACATTGCCTTGCGCTTATCATTGAGGGGCGCTAATTCCAATGGGCGTTCACCGATGGCAAAGCGCATCAAGTTGACGGTCTTTAACATCCGCTGACTGTAAGCATCCGCCAAATTGAGGAGCGGCTTTAACGCGGCCACATCGGCATCCGTTGGCACCGTCCGAATCGCCTTGGTGACATCCCCATTGATCGCATCCTGGCCGCCACGGCCGGCTTCCAGTTCCGCTTGCAATTGCCCCTTTAAGCGGTCCACCGTAGCCACCAGCTGATCATAAGCGGGGGTCCCCACTTGTAAGTAATCTTCAACCGTTCGGTATTGCAGATATTCCGGATCCAGCGGGGCCCCTTCATAGACGCTCCCTTGGTATGGCAAGGTCGCATTGACTAATTCGGCCCGTTCCACGACTTTCTTTAATGTGGTCGTGAGTTTGTAGTGTTCATCGGCATATTGGACATAGGTACTGGTTCCCGGCACCTGCTCGGCCATTAGTTGCTTCAAGGCTTCTTGCCGCCGCACATTGTTGTCCGCGATCAATTTATCCGCGGCCGCTTGGGCGGCTTCCGCACTGGTCAAGACCTCCTGTAATGTGGCCGCTTGACTTTCATACTGATAGGCCTGGTCGGGATCGGCCAGCATCGCTTGCGCGCCCTTGATGAAGTCATTGACCCGGTTGATTTCATTGTATAAGGTCAACCGCGTCGCAACTAAGTTTTGCAAGGCGGTCACGGCGGCTTCCAAATCGCGCCGCCCCTGCATTTGTTGGGCCGAACTTTGGATATATAAATCCATGCTTTGTTTCAGTATCGTCTGATTTTTCTGAATATCTTCCGTGGTATAAGTATTCAGATATGGTAAGACATTCGTGCCTCGAAATTGCAGCATACTTTGCGCATACGGTAAGTATTCAGGACTGACATACTGCAAGGCGGTTTGATAGTAGGCGACCGTAGCTTTAAATTCATTGATCGCATCCACTTTGGCCTGCTCGGCGGGACTCAAAATCGCGCCGTCTAATTTGGCCTGGGTGGCCTCAACTTGCGCCACGGCAGCATCCAGCATCGCCTGCGTCACCGCCGGCGTGGTCATCAGTTTTTGTAAGGCCGCCACGGCTTCGTCATACGGGGCTTGCGCCGTCGTCGTAGCATTATGGTAGCGCGGATCTTGGTCCCGTTGGTCATACCGCTTCAGCAAAATCGTCGCCGCCTTAAAGTCCGTAGCCTGACCATCCAACGTGGCTTGGGCCGTGTCGATTTGCGCGATGGCGGCCTGCATTTGCTCCGCCGTAACTTGCGGATCGTATTGCAACTGGCTCGCAGCAGCTAAAGCGGTCCGGTAAGCTAATTGCTTGGCAGCATCCGCATTGTAATACGCGGCCGTGGTCATCACATTTTGACCCGTCAACAACCGCCGTTGCAACGGTTGGAGATCAATTTTCGGTTGCGGGCGAGGGGTTGGTTTCACCTCGTCGATCGACTGGGGTTGCTCGCCGCTGGCCCCAGAACCAGACGTTGGGTTGTCACCACTCGTGGCTGGTGTGTCTGTCCCGGACGTTGGCGTTTCGCCCGCTGAGCCACTAGCCGACGTGGCTGGCGTGTCCGTCCCGGACGTTGGCGTTTCACCCGCTGAAGTACTGCCGGACGTTGCCGGGGCTTCCCCGCCTGACGTTGCACTGGACGTTGGCTTGTCGCCGCTCGTCACCGGCGTATCCGTTCCGGATGTTGGCGTTTCGCCCGCTGCGC
>NZ_CANCWY010000046.1:0-3000 GCF_947381695.1 Limosilactobacillus sp. DJ3M12
GTTCGACTAAGTGTTACCTTTTGAGTCTTAGTCAGTACATGACCGCTAGGATCCGTAACATTAATCGTCCGAGTAACATCCTTATGATCAGTGGCATTTTGTGTCAAGTGACTTAATTGAACGGTAATATCATGATTATCATTGCCAGTAAACGTATACGTACTTGGAATCTGATTATCTTGATGATAACCATCGGGTACTTCAACGTTGACATCAACAGTTTGACCGGTCTTCCCAGTTAATGGGATAGACTTCACAACCTTGTTACCATCCTTGTAAACCACGTTAATGCTTTGGTCATTAGCAGTGTAGGTAATATGAACGGTTTGATTTTGAGTATCGTGCGTTACAGGCATTTCAGCAATTGAAGAAAGACTTGGAGTATAACCATCAACAGCATCAGGTGTTTCAGCACTAAACTTACCAGTTGACCATGCGCCCCAAGTTACAATACCTGTTACCTTGTCATAAGTTGCCGTGCGCGTCAAAGTTACGGTTTGGTTTAAATCACTCTTAGTGCCAGTGTATGAAGTAGGATAATCAACTGTAACAGTTCTAATTACTGTATGTTTAAAATCGTCAGGTGTTACAGGCTTATTATCATTTTCAGGGTTCTTAGTACCATCAGGCAAATGATTTGGATCAAGTGAAACACCCGTTACGTGCTTTAAGTGAACTGTAATTTCTTGATTGCCATCCGCAGTAAGTTTATAAGTAGGTTGTTCGCCACTTACCACAGTCCATTTACTTGATAAATCTGGATAAGTGATGTCAACCGTTTGATCAGTTACGCCCTTAACGGTTTGATTTTGAACCGCGCTATCTAAAATAGATGCGTCCTTGCCACCATTATCGTCATCAACATACTTAATTGTTACTGATTGAGGCTTGGCATTGTACTTAACAGTGATCTTTTGATTTAGCAAAACTTTAGTTGAATCAAAATCACTAGTTGAGTTAGCAAATTTAGTTGGATCAGGTGTTTCGACGTTAATTGTGATGGAACCATCATCGTTTTTGGTGTAGCCAGTTGAATCTAAACCTTCTACTTCAAGGTCGTAGCCAGCAACGGCGCTAACTTTATGAGAATCAAATGAGGCTTTAGCAGAATCTTTTGGAGTCCATGCCCCGTATGAGTTAACTTCGCCAGTTACCGTATCAACATCGGCGTTTCTTTGATAGTCGATTATTTGATCGACGACTTGAGGTGTGCGACTATCTTGATTAGTATGATCAGGTGTTTCAATGGTAATCGTACGGTGAGCAATACCATTTAAATTGTCCTTTTGCGCCTTAGTATCGTTTGGATAAATATGATCATTGGGCGTATTCTTGTTGTTATCGCCGGGTGCAATTTTATCACCGGGTGTTGCCGGCTTATCCGGTGTTACAATGGTATGGTCATGCTCAATTGTAACGTCTTTATCTGGCACTTTGCCAGTGTCATCAGGACGCGGCATAGTTTGATTTTGCGTTTCATCGGGATTTTTGTCTTTCCAACCACCAGGAATAGGAGTAGTTGCTGTTTGATCAGTTTTACCGGTTGCTGTACCGTCTGGCACAGGTCTGCCGTCAGGTTCTTTAGCTGGTTGCTTGTCATCGCCCTTATAGTGCACGGTTTGGGTTTCATCTTGAGCTTCGTAACCAACACCGCGATAAATGTTATCACCTGGATTTGCAGTCTCTTCATCATCTTGAGTGGTTTCACTAGGAAATGCAGTAGGATTTACAGGGTCTTTAATGAGGTGAGCCTTGTAGCCATTAACCTGAATGATTTTGACGGGTTTAAAATCAATTACACCATCAATGATTACATCATCGTTTTGCTTAGAAGTATCAAGTTGCCAATCAGATTCTTTTACATCTGTTAGAGGATACGTTTTGACAATTCTACCGGTACCCCTGGATGAACCGCCGCCACTGAATGAGCCGTGGCCACTAGATGAACCGCCACCACTGAATGAGCCGTGGCCACTAGATGAACCGCCACCACTGAATGAACCACTACCACTTGCACCACCAGCACCACTGGATGAGCCGTGGCCACTGAATGAACCACTACCACTTGCACCACCAGCACCACTGGATGAGCCGTGGCCACTGAATGAGCCACTACCACTTGCACCACTAGCACCACTGGATGAGCCGTGGCCACTGAATGAGCCACTACCACTTGCACCACCAGCACCACTGGATGAGCCGTGGCCACTGAATGAGCCGTGACCACCGACTACCACAGAGCTACCAGCACCGCTGGAGAATCCGCCACCACCGAGCGTATAGTGAACGCCACCACTAGATGAGCCGTGACCACCGACTACCACAGAGCTACCAGCACCGCTGGAGAATCCGCCACCACCGAGCGTATAGTGAACGCCACCACTAGATGAGCCGTGACCACCGACTACCACAGAGCTACCAGCACCGCTGGAGAATCCGCCACCGCCAATTGAGTAGATGGGGTAGTCAATCTTAACGGGTGCAATAGTTTTATAATATATATGTTGAACAGTTGTTTCTGGAGCCGCATGAGGAATATAAAATGTAATTGTGCGCGTAGCTTTATTAGTAGAAATAGGTAACGCTTGGGCTTCTTCACCTACGACAGCTTTTACGAGATCCACATTATTTGTGATAAAAGTCGAGCCTTGCAATGCATGAGGCATTTTTAAGAAGCCTTGCATAAGTGGGGTATTATTAATATTGATTAAATTGAGTTTGGAATCACCTGCAAAAAGATTAAAACTACCTTTAACGCTACTTATATTCCAGTTAGCAATAGGTTTTAAGTCAATTACATCAGAGTTGCCCGCAAACATTCTGCTCATGTTAATAACTTTACCAGTATTCCAATGAGCCAGCGGCGTTAAATCACTGATTAAATTTTTGGTTGAATCGTTACCATGCATGTAAAAGGGATTCCCAAACATGCTACTCATGTCAGTGACATTACTAGTGTCCCAATCAGCCAGCGAAGTTAAATCGCTAATTGAATTGCTT
>NZ_CANCWY010000047.1:0-2830 GCF_947381695.1 Limosilactobacillus sp. DJ3M12
ACTCCATATGAAGTATTCATGTCTTACGTCACTGATGAGCAACTATTTTCTTTCTAACTTAAATTGACATTTCGGGAAACAAAAAAAGACAACCGTTCTATGTTATCCCGGCACTATGTCCCGTCAAGTATACAGATCAAATAGATAAAAATTTTAGGCGGCTTGATTGCGGAATTTTTCCGCGATCAAGCCGTTTTTGCTTGTGTAAGCGCGTTTGGTATTAAAGTATTCAATGGCTCCTTTGACGAGCTGTTCTAGCTCTGCTAGCGTCTTAGGACGATTATGTTTGTTAATCCAGATTAGCTTGAAGTCATTCCACCAACGCTCTATGGGGAAGTTTTCCCAAAGATGACCGAGGTGTGACATACTATGAATACAATTTTTAGAGGCTAAGTAGTCGTTAAACATACTTGAGCAGTAAGCTGACCCGCGGTCAGTATGGATCATTGATTGCGCATCAGGTTCAACCGTAAAAGCACGATTAAAGGTTTCAATTACTGCTGATGAAGTTTCTGTGTCTGAAATATTGTAGCTTAAAGCGTAACGACCATATAAATCTAAAATAACGTGTACTCGTACTTTATGAAGTGTGTGTTCGCCGTAGGCAACTTCCGTTGTGTCGGTAACCCACACTTCATTTTTAGCTTCACGGTCGAATTGTCCCTGCAATAAGTTGTCATTGATGTATTCTTCATGGCGTTGAATTCGATTGCGCTTCTTCTTCCTAATATTTGCTCTAATTCCATGCTTACGCATGCAGTTAGTTATTCGTTTTAATCCAGCGGTAAAGCTTAAACGGTTTTCAAAGCTTAACTGTGTAGTCATCGCTAAATATCCCAGCGTCCAATTATGTTCTTCTTCTAACTCTACAATCGCTTCAAGTAACTCTGCTTGCTCATTATAATATCGACTTGGCTTTCGATTGAGCCATTTGTAATAACCATCTCGCGAAGAATCAGCTATTTTACACAACTGGCTAATTGACCATCCATTTTCCTAATTTAGTTCTTTTATCGCTTGGTACCGGAGTCCTTTTTCACCTCCCGATTGCGTATTTCTGTTAATTTTTTTTGCGAACGCAATCTCTATCTTTTGCTTTTCTAGCTGAGCCCTTAATAAGCGATTTTCTGCCTTGAGTCGGTCAACTTCCGTCCACTTCTCTTCTGGCTTAGCTTTGCCTCGGCGATCACGAAGTGATTCTGGTTCATTACCGCTTTTGCGATACTTTTGATACCAGCCATAAACTTGTTGGTAACTAATATGGTACTTTTCAACTGCCCAATTGTAGTTCACATTATGCTTAATCAACTCTTCAATGATAGTAAGTCGTTCTTCAAAGTCAGTCTTTCGTCCACTCATTTTTGAATCTCGCTTTCTTGGCGTATAGGCCTTTAAGTTAGATTCATTATACCGGATAATCTATTGCTCTAGTTGCCTTTGAAATCGCAAACCGTGTTTTATCGCAAATAAATCTAATGCCTCATCTGTTTGTTGATATTGTTCAACCAATGAGTTTTTAAATTCTTTAGAGTAGCTTTGATTATGATGACTTGCTTGAAGTCCTGGCATTCCCTGATACTTGTATAGAAGACTCCACCGCCTGATAGTTTTTTGGCTAATCTTGTATTTAATTATTACCTTATGGATTCCATTTCGTAAAACTTCATTGAGAATTAAAAATTTTTTCTCTGCCGAGTATTTAGATTTTCTTCCCATAGAAAAAGCCCTCCGAGTATAAGATAAATTTTCTATTTCATCTGTATACTCAGAGGGTATTATAGCCCCCCATAACTACCTCGGTTGTCTTAGAAAGGATATATTCCTCATGACTAATGATATTAACTTTTGGACCGGAATCAAGGACCCTTACTTAATTACCTACACTGTTATTCTCGGCGTAACTTCCAATATCACTGGTTATCCAATCAAGAAGTCGTCGAACGGCTACTCGATTTCTCTCCAGATCTAAGGGCTGCCTACGAATACTATCAAGACTTAATAGCCACGATTAGTAACCGCAGTCAGGCCTTGTTAGATCAGTTAATCAAGCGGAATAATTTACCAAGTGCGATGCGACGAGTTAAGCGAACCCTTGCCAAGCACCGCCAGGAGATCATTGCCAGCTTTTACATCCGACTAACCAACGGGCCGATCGAAGGCACTAATAATAAAATCAAGATAATCAAACGAACCGCATATGGCTATCGCAACTTCTTCCATTTTCGGATTAGGATTCTTATTTCGTTGAAGACTTCTAATCTCATGATTCGTGAATTATCAAAAAAGAGAACTAGACCAAAAGCCAAAGTAGCTTAGTCTAGTTCTCAAAATTCTCTTCATCCTTACCGATTGACAAAGAGCCAGGGTTCATGGTATGGTTTAATTACCAAAGTTAAAGGAGGTCATCATGATGGCTGATAAGGTAATGACGAGGGATGAACTAGCAAAGTACAATGGCCAAGCTGGTCAACCGGCCTACGTAGCAGTTGAAGGTGTAATCTATGACGTCTCTGCTAAACCGGCCTGGCAGGGTGGCCGCCACCATGGAAACTTGGCCGGCCAGGACTTGACCGACGTTTTGCTTGAAAAGTCACCCCATGGTAAACGGGTATTAAAAGATCTGCCAGTCATCGGTAGACTTGCTGAATAGAACACCAAAACAGCTGCGGAGGGAAAATCCACAGCTGTTTTTTATATAACGCCGTTTGTAAAATTAAGTTAGAAAAATAGAAAAGCCATTTGTGGTTTCCTTTCTTTTGAATACCCCTAAACAAAAGAAAGGAAACCACAAATGACTTACACCCATCTTACCACAAACGAGCTGACAATC
>NZ_CANCWY010000048.1:0-2214 GCF_947381695.1 Limosilactobacillus sp. DJ3M12
ATGTCTGTTTTTCCACAGACTAAATAGATATAATCTGGGTCATGCCAATTAACGAGCATAACGAATAACCACTTTAACGATATCCGAAGCTAAAACAGAATTAGTCCCCTTGAAAATCGTTAATTCGACTTCATTCACATTAATTTTTACGGCAGGGCGTGCCGTAAAAGAATGCTTTTGTAAATTACTTGGCTTGTTTTTGAAAACTGGGGTAATAATTTCATTTTGTTCTGTCATAAATAAAAAATCTCCTTACTGATGATAGTCTCAGTATAGAAGATCCGGGGTAGCTAGAGCTAGACGTACTGTTATTGACTGCTTACGATATTGTAGAGCCTTTTTAATTCGTATTTTATTAACTGTTTACCTTTTACTAACAAAAAAACTTCCCACCTATCCGTAGAAAGTTTTTATCCATCACTAATTATACGGTCCGTACGAGACTCGAACTCGTGATCTCATCCGTGACAGGGATGCGTCCTAAACCAACTAGACCAACGGACCAAAATTGCGGGGGCTGGATTTGAACCAACGACCTCCGGGTTATGAGCCCGACGAGCTACCAGGCTGCTCTACCCCGCGATAATAAAGATGACCCGTGCGGGATTTGAACCCACGATACCAGCGTGAAAGGCTGGTGTCTTAACCACTTGACTAACGGGTCATTACGGAGAAGGAGGGATTCGAACCCTCGCACCGCTTGCGCGATCTACACCCTTAGCAGGGGCGCCTCTTCAGCCACTTGAGTACTTCTCCAATGGGCCTAAATGGACTTGAACCATCGACCTCACGCTTATCAGGCGTGCGCTCTAAACCAGCTGAGCTATAGGCCCATATCTAAAAGCGGGTAACGAGAATCGAACTCGCGACAACAGCTTGGAAGGCTGTGGTTTTACCACTAAACTATACCCGCATAATATTAAGTTAATGGCGCGGGACGGAATCGAACCGCCGACACACGGAGCTTCAATCCGTTGCTCTACCAACTGAGCTACCGAGCCAAATATAAACGGTCCGTACGAGACTCGAACTCGTGATCTCATCCGTGACAGGGATGCGTCCTAAACCAACTAGACCAACGGACCAAAATTGCGGGGGCTGGATTTGAACCAACGACCTCCGGGTTATGAGCCCGACGAGCTACCAGACTGCTCTACCCCGCGATAATATAAGGAGGATGAGGGATTCGAACCCTCGCGTCGCTCTCACGGCCTAGCGGTTTTCAAGACCGCCCCCTTCAGCCACTTGGGTAATCCTCCATAATGAACTAATAAGATTAAACAATAATGATTCATCAAAGCTAATCTCTGATGGACCTTGTAGGACTCGAACCTACGACCGGGCGGTTATGAGCCGCTTGCTCTAACCAACTGAGCTAAAGGTCCAAAACAGCCAGCCAATCGCGGCGGGGGGGATCGAACCCTCGACCTCCCGGGTATGAACCGGACGCTCTAGCCAGCTGAGCTACACCGCGAAAAAACTAATAATATATTAATTTTATAAATCGGGAAAACAGGATTCGAACCTGCGACCCCCTGGTCCCAAACCAGGTGCTCTACCAAGCTGAGCTATTTCCCGAAAAAATGCACCCAGAAGGAGTCGAACCTTCAACCTTCTGATTCGTAGTCAGACACTCTATCCAATTGCGCTATGGGTGCATAATAAGTGCCGAGGACCGGGATCGAACCGGTACGGTTATCACTAACCGCAGGATTTTAAGTCCTGTGCGTCTGCCAATTCCGCCACCCCGGCATTATAGAACTGGCAAAGCGGAAGACGGGATTCGAACCCGCGACCCCCACCATGGCAAGGTGATGTTCTACCACTGAACTACTTCCGCATATGAAAGTGCCGACTAGAGGATTCGAACCTCCGACCCCCTGTTTACAAGACAGGTGCTCTGCCAACTGAGCTAAGTCGGCAATTGACACTTTGTTTTTTTATTATCAGATAAAATTTCTGATAATGAGCCGTGACGGGCTTGAACCGTCGACCCTCTGATTAAAAGTCAGATGCTCTACCAACTGAGCTAACGGCTCATGAGCTTAATCGCTCAATGGAGGATACAGGGCTCGAACCTGTGACCTCCTGCTTGTAAGGCAGATGCTCTCCCAACTGAGCTAATCCTCCATAAGCGTGGCAACGTCCTATCCTCGCAGGGAGCGATCCCCCAACTACTTTCGGCGTGTTGAAGCTTAACTTCTGTGTTCGGCA
>NZ_CANCWY010000050.1:0-2101 GCF_947381695.1 Limosilactobacillus sp. DJ3M12
GGTAAGTATGCGATGTTTCCAGAATCTCCCACTTCAAGCATTAAACCGTAGGTTTAGCTAAGTGGGAGTAGTTCAAACTCCTATCGCAAAGATTCTCGGAATTCAATGTCCGCCGGTTTATCTGACGGCTTCCTTATATCTAGGGTCCGCAATCGGATTAATTTGTTTGTATTATCTGTTCAAAGATCGATTTGATACAGGGGAACAAAGTGTTAGTTTAAATGACTTGGACAGCCTTGTCTTAATGATTGTGCTAAATATTGGCGATGGAATCCTGTTAAATTTAGGAATAAAATTATCGTCCGCAGTATCAATGTCGTTAATTAGTAATTTTGAAATCGTTGCTACGGCAGTGATTTGCGGTGAGAAAATTACAAAGAAATTATGGCTTGGGATTAGTGTGATTGTTATTGCCAGTATGGTATTATCCTTTAACTTTAGCAGTTTGAAAATTTCTTGGGGCATCATTCTGGGCTTATTGGCAACCATTTTATGGGGATTTGAGAATAATGTTACTAAAAACTATCAATAAAGAACCCTGTGCAAGTAGTAATAATTAAAGGGTTTGGTGTTGGCATTGGTAGCTACTTAATAGCGCTTGGTGTTAAAGAAACACCAGTAAAAAGCGTCTTGACCATCGTTTATTGTTTAATATTAGGATTTTTTGCGTTTGGTTTAAGCATTTTATTATATATAATGGCGCAGCGTTATTTAGGAGCGGCCAAAACAAGTGCTTATTATGCGTTAAGTCCGTTTATTGCGGTTATTTTATTGTTACTAATATTAGGAGAAAGTCTTAGTCTTCAATTCATTATCGCGCTTATATTAATGATTGCGGGGATATTTATTGTGGTAAATGATGTACCCGTAAGTGAGAAAAGACCGACTCAAAAATATTCGTAGCACATTATAGAGAAAAGAGCACTATTTTGTCCTATTTGTCAAAAAACATTGAACTTATTTGATGATAATTGTAGCTTAGAGTTAGCAATTATTATGTTGTTTTTAATATCTTGATTAATTGTATTTTTTGGAGGAATAATTTATAAAAAAATTTAAGTTGATTAGCGGTTTATTAGTTATGTTCTTAGCATTCTTTATTTTAACGGGATATACAAATAATACTCAAAAGAATAGCAATACAATTAAGGTTACATACACTCTTAAACAAGGTAAAAAGGTGGTTGCTACTAAGAAAACGACTTTGAAAAAGAATGATAAGGTAATTACCGGATTGAAGAAAAATTGGAAAGTTAAAGAAGTTAAAGGCTTTATTACATCAATTGATGGAATGAAGGAAAACCAAAAGAAAGGAATTTATTGGACATATACAATTAATGGAGAAAAGGTTAATAAGTTAGCTAACCAGCAAACATTGAAGAATAAAGATAAGGTTCAGTTCACGTTGGATAAGGCGGAATGATATAAATGAAAGTACGTGTTCATCCAGTAAGTAAGCATATGCAGGTCAAACGAATGACGCTAATTGCGATGCTGGCAGCACTAGGGACTGTTTTACGGGTCTTTAAGATAATTCCAATCCCTAACGTTCAACCTGTTACAGATTTGATAATGATTGCAACATTAGTTCTTGGCGTTGGCTTTGGAATTTCATTAGCAATGATGATAATGATCTTGTCAAATTTGCTATTAGGTTTTGGTATTTGGACCGTGCCACAGATTCTGGCTTATGCCGTATGTGTTCTTACAGTGGCTGGTCTTGCTAAAGTAACACCCTTAAAAAAGCATTTTACATTACAGCTTATATTGGCAACTTTTCTGGGATTTGAATATGGATTTTTTGTTAGTTTAGGAATGTCAATTTATGGTGGCTGGGCTGCTTTCTTGGCTTATTGGCTTAGCGGACTGTTATTTGACCTATATCATGCATTAGGAAATTTAGGCTGTTACTTTATTTTATATAAGCCGTTAACGGTAGCATTTAAGCACTATTTGCAAGAAGGATAAATGATTTTGATAAAGACCAAAGTGGTAGGTATTTTCTATTTCTTTGGTCTTTAATTCTAGTGCGCCCGGCATGGGTATTAGCTAGGTGGTGAAAGTCCGCTATGGGCCGTAGTAGTCGGAACCATGAGCTGAG
>NZ_CANCWY010000051.1:0-1985 GCF_947381695.1 Limosilactobacillus sp. DJ3M12
GATACCTGATGTCACGCCGAATGGCGTTTTTTATTTACCACCAACTGGGTGGCTAACTTCATTCTATAATCCACCATCTAATCTTTGGTCAAGTGCCATGCTAATATCATAAGTTTGGCTACGGGCGGTAATCATAATAATCGGCACATTGCTTGATTGACGAATTTGCCGGAGAACAGTTAACCCATCGTAAACGGGGAGCATCCAATCTAATAAAATCAAGGTTATTTCTTTTTCTTTGAATATTGCTAGGACCTCGCGTCCATCCTTTGCCCAGATGACCTCATAACCTTCAAGTTCTAACTCGGTTATCAAGAAACCAGCAAGACTTTCTTCGCCTTCGACTAACAAAATTACAGCCTTATCTATTTTTGATCCTCCAATCGCTTGTCTTGTATTCTATTTTAGCTGTTTTATGGTAATTGAAGGTAAAAAAAGTTTCATATGAAACTTTTAAAATTCTTGTTCAAGTTGATATAAATCATTAAGGAAATGAGCAACAACCGTTAATTCATCTATTAACGGAAACACCCTCCTTTACATAAAAATCATGAATACTAACCTTGTCATTAGGATGTATTTCCCTATAGATATCAACGAAAAAGATAAAATTGCAATTATAGTTTCTAGCTACCTCATTATTACCCTTAATCAGTTACTCATTTTTTACATAGTATTTCAAATAACAACCTCCTTAACCTATGATGGAATTAGATATTAGAGAGGCTTTATAAATGAACAAACCATATATTATCGTTCATATGATGACGTCAGTTGATGAACGAATTGATTGTGGAATGACGATCCAATTAGCCGGTGAACCCGAATACTATTCTACATTGGACAGTTTAAATGTTCCTACAAGGGTTAGTGGACGTGTTACTGCAGAAATCGAATTGACGCGTGGTGGTAAATTTAATTCGCAAAACAAAGAAATCCTTGGTAAAACTGACTTTGCTAAAAATGCAACTGCTGATAGTTATAATATCGTTGTCGATACTAAAGGAACTTTACAATGGGGCAAGGAAAATGGTAATAACTTCCCTCACCTAATTATTACGAGTGAACAAGTTACGAAAGATTACCTTGATTACCTCAACAGCCAAAACATTTCATGGATCGCAGCTTGGAAAAATCAAATTGATCTAGCCAAGGCAATGGAAATTCTTTCTAATGAATTCAATATTGACCGTTTAGCAATTGTGGGCGGCGGAAAAATCAATGGTGGTTTTCTAGAAGCGGGATTAGTTGATGAAATCAGTATTTTAATTGGGGCTGGTGTCGATGGGCGAACCGGTCAACCAAGTCTTTTTGATAATCGTACAGAAAGCAGTCGTCCAATCGCTCTGCAATTAAAAGATGTTGAAAGCTATGAAGATGGCGCCGTCTGGTTATGATATTTGGTTAAGTAACTGAAATTTAAATGCATGGGGTCGTGGTAAATTACTGTGATTCTATACGTTTGTGCTTTAAAAACAAGAAAACGCAAGAACTCTCGCATATACTTTGAATATTTAAACTAAAGTAACGAAGAGTCTTGCGTAATGAAATTTATAAAGTTGAAGTGCAAGATAAAAAGGTATGATTCCAATATCCAACCGGGATCATACCTTTTATTCTCTAGATTATTGCTTTTTAAGTTTCTTTAGATAGAAAAACAAGATAAACAATCCTATTACTATACACGCCAATGCACCTGGCCATAAATCTATTCGAATGATCAAAATAAATATAGCATATAAGATTATTGCTATTCCTTCTAAGAAAAAACATTGTTTCTTTAAACAACTAATTAGCCATAATATTGCACAAAGTAAAGAAGATGTAGAAGCAATAATATTCTTATTGTATGCACAATATACACAAATAATGAAAAATATTAATACTTCAATTATATTCCACTTATTCTTTCCCGAAATGTCAATTTAAGTTAGAAAGAAAATAGTTGCTCATCAGTGACGTAAGACATGAATACTTCATATGGA
>NZ_CANCWY010000052.1:0-1761 GCF_947381695.1 Limosilactobacillus sp. DJ3M12
CAAGCACAGATCGAGGCACTTGTCATGACGAATAATCTAGCAAAATTTGGAATGTTACAAACTAGCAATTGACGTAAGGTAAATTCTCCTAAATTTTATAAATTATGCAACTGCAAACACATAGAAACAATGCCTATAAATATTGATATACCAGTCATTTGAAGTATAACAGAAAAATTAGACAAAGTTAAATAGTTAAACTCGTAAGGCATGGTTCCGGTATTCAACCGGTGTCATGCCTTTTGTTTTTAAAGAGATTCGTTGGTTGTTGAAACGATATACATAGTTTAAGGAAAGCTTTTTGAACTCTCCAAAATCTTTACATGGCGTAAATCCATTAAACAGTTCCGTTTTGTATAGGTGAAAGAAACTCTCAATGGGCGCATTGTCATGGCAATTGCCCTTACGGGACATGCTTTGAACAAAATGAAGATTAGCTAGTGTTTTGGCATAGTAAACCTGCTGATATTGCCATCCTTGATCTGAATGAATAATAGGATGGGCATTATCAGGTAATTTTTGCAGTAATTCATCAATAGTACTTTTGACCAGTTGTAGATTGGGATGATAACTTACTTGAAAAGCCAGTACTTCCTTACTAGCTTCATCAACCATAGCTGAAACATAAGCCCACTGTTGATTAGCTAGTCATATCTGAGTGATATCGATGTGGATGACTTGGTATGGTTTCGTTGCTGTAAAGGATTGTTGGAGAACATTCTGTGCAATTTTTCTAACAGTACCGCGATATGATGAATATTTACCATTACGGTGTTGGTTATACATACTTACTTGGACGCCTAGCTGACGCATGATGCGGGTAGCTGTGGCGTCGGCTAAGTGAATCCCGTCTTGATCAAGTAAAGCTTTCACGCGACGATAACCGTAGGTTCGTCGTCCGCGATAAAGCCCCTGCTTGCTAATCGCCAACACTCGTTGTTTAACTTGAGCGTATTTATCGTAAGGGTTAGCGATGCGCTTCCGCTCATCGTAATAAGTTACTCTCGATAATGAGATTCTTTGGAGGAGCTTACCAACCGAGTGACGCTGTTTCTTAGGAAGCTTAGCTTGATGAGCCCTGATCTGATCCACTATTTGTGTTTTTTGTCGAGCTTTGAGGGTCCGAACAGGGCCAACGATTTTTTTAGAATATCCCGATCCATTTTGACGTCATACAATTCTTGTTTGGTTTGCGCCAATTCTTCCTTAAGTCGTTCAATCTCATTTTTATTGACTTGTTTCTTTAGCGCTTTCCGGTTTTTCTTTTTCACTTTAGGTGGCCTACCTTTAGGATGAGGCTTTAATGCCTGGTAACCGCCTTGATGAAAATCTCGTTTCCAATGACTAATTTGATTAGGCAAGAGATCATATTTGGCTGCTACCATCGCCATTGATTCCTCATGAGTTTGATAGTAGTTTATCACGCTCAATTTGAAATCAGCACTAAAGGTTCGCTTCACGCGACGATGTTGAAGGCTGGTGATTCCTTGAAGTCTGGCTTGTTCAATCCAATACTGAATATAATGGTGACTAAGATGATATTTTTTAGCTAACTGGTATGAAATTAAGCCATCTGTTGCCCATTCACGAACAAGCTTTACCTTGAATTCAGAACTATATTTAGTCATAAAAAGTGCCCCACAATCGCTAGATCTTTGTCTAACAATTATGAGGTATTTTTATGACGCCGTTTGTAAAATTAAGTTAGAAAAATAGAAAAGCCATTTGTGGTAGACTTTTGAATACCCCTAAACAAAAGAA
>NZ_CANCWY010000053.1:0-1673 GCF_947381695.1 Limosilactobacillus sp. DJ3M12
CGATGTGTAGGTTCCGTTTTATTCCTTAGAAAGGAGGTGATCCAGCCGCAGGTTCTCCTACGGCTACCTTGTTACGACTTCACCCCAGTCATCTGTCCCGCCTTAGGCGGCTCCCTCCATAAAGGTTAGGCCACCGACTTTGGGCGTTACAAACTCCCATGGTGTGACGGGCGGTGTGTACAAGGCCCGGGAACGTATTCACCGCGGCATGCTGATCCGCGATTACTAGCGATTCCGACTTCGTGTAGGCGAGTTGCAGCCTACAGTCCGAACTGAGAACGGCTTTAAGAGATTAGCTTACTCTCGCGAGCTTGCGACTCGTTGTACCGTCCATTGTAGCACGTGTGTAGCCCAGGTCATAAGGGGCATGATGATCTGACGTCGTCCCCACCTTCCTCCGGTTTGTCACCGGCAGTCTCACTAGAGTGCCCAACTTAATGCTGGCAACTAGTAACAAGGGTTGCGCTCGTTGCGGGACTTAACCCAACATCTCACGACACGAGCTGACGACGACCATGCACCACCTGTCATTGCGTCCCCGAAGGGAACGCCTTATCTCTAAGGTTAGCGCAAGATGTCAAGACCTGGTAAGGTTCTTCGCGTAGCTTCGAATTAAACCACATGCTCCACCGCTTGTGCGGGCCCCCGTCAATTCCTTTGAGTTTCAACCTTGCGGTCGTACTCCCCAGGCGGAGTGCTTAATGCGTTAGCTCCGGCACTGAAGGGCGGAAACCCTCCAACACCTAGCACTCATCGTTTACGGCATGGACTACCAGGGTATCTAATCCTGTTCGCTACCCATGCTTTCGAGCCTCAGCGTCAGTTGCAGACCAGACAGCCGCCTTCGCCACTGGTGTTCTTCCATATATCTACGCATTCCACCGCTACACATGGAGTTCCACTGTCCTCTTCTGCACTCAAGTCGCCCGGTTTCCGATGCACTTCTTCGGTTAAGCCGAAGGCTTTCACATCAGACCTAAGCAACCGCCTGCGCTCGCTTTACGCCCAATAAATCCGGATAACGCTTGCCACCTACGTATTACCGCGGCTGCTGGCACGTAGTTAGCCGTGACTTTCTGGTTGGATACCGTCACTGCGTGAACAGTTACTCTCACGCACGTTCTTCTCCAACAACAGAGCTTTACGAGCCGAAACCCTTCTTCACTCACGCGGTGTTGCTCCATCAGGCTTGCGCCCATTGTGGAAGATTCCCTACTGCTGCCTCCCGTAGGAGTATGGACCGTGTCTCAGTTCCATTGTGGCCGATCAGTCTCTCAACTCGGCTATGCATCATCGCCTTGGTAAGCCGTTACCTTACCAACTAGCTAATGCACCGCAGGTCCATCCCAGAGTGATAGCCAAAGCCATCTTTCAAACAAAAGCCATGTGGCTTTTGTTGTTATGCGGTATTAGCATCTGTTTCCAAATGTTATCCCCCGCTCCGGGGCAGGTTACCTACGTGTTACTCACCCGTCCGCCACTCACTGGTAATCCATCGTCAATCAGGTGCAAGCACCATCAATCAGTTGGGCCAGTGCGTACGACTTGCATGTATTAGGCACACCGCCGGCGTTCATCCTGAGCCAGGATCAAACTCTCATATAAAATATATAAGAACTTGAATAGCTCTCAATTATCTTTGTTATTAAGCGAATTGACTTCGCAAATGTTTT
>NZ_CANCWY010000054.1:0-1237 GCF_947381695.1 Limosilactobacillus sp. DJ3M12
CAGTAGTATCTGCATTAACATTATGTTGTGAGATTGATAGAGCACCGACTGCTACTGACAATGTAGCAATTGCCATGTAGCACCAGTTCTTACCTTTTTTAAACATCTTATAATGTTTATAAACACTCATTGACTTACTTACCCCTTTTTTTATTTATAACATTACCTATCCTACCACATGTTTTTGAAGAAATTTAAGTTCTCATGAATTGTTATTAAAGGATAATTTTTGAAATATTTTTGTAACTTAAAAGGCGTTGGTTTAAGCCAACGCCTTTTACTAACCTAATTTAGCATATTCATAATTAACCAATTGAAGGAAGTCATTCATATTATACCCAGTACCAAAATAATTTCTAGCATTCCGAGTCCAATAACCATCTGGATCTGTATGATCTGTACCACCTAAATATTGACTAACATTATGATGCGACCATAACGTACCAGATCCGTCAGCCTGAGCTAAAGATGGAGTCAAACCATATTTATGCATATTAAAAGCAGTATAATATGCTGCATTAACTAACTCACGAGCAAAATTCCACGCTCCATATACTTCTACTTGTTCAAACTGTACGGCACGTCCATTGGCTGGATATGCAGCACCCCATGCTTCATGATCCGTGTTCGAAATTTGAATAATATTATTAGCGTCTACAAATGCATGAACAAATGCACTATTATAATGTTCTCGTTCATAGTTAATTTCACCTTGGATGCTGTCATTAGGATTTGCTGTCTCATGAACAATAATCATATTTGGTTTTCCATCTGAAGTACCAGTGTAGAAATGATTACTTACATTAGGAATAACATTTCGATAGGTTATATTAGCTGGAGTAATACGATTATTCATAATATAACTATTTATTTTGTTATTATAAATAGAAATTGGAGAAAGTATTCCTGCATTATCAGCATGATATTGACTTCCATAAGCCCAAAAATTAGTATTTTGCGCTAAGGATCCATCGACAGTAAAGTAATAAGTATTACCCCAGTTACTATAGAAACGGTTATCCCATCGGGCACCATCGTCACCAAAGTAGTAGGTACGGCCCCAGTTACTATAGAAACGGTTATCCCATCGGGCACCGTCGTCACCAAAGTAGTAGGTACGGCCCCAGTTACTATAGAAACGGTTATCCCATCGGGCACCGTCGTCACCAAAGTAGTAGGTACGGCCCCAGTTTGTGTAAAAATTATTATCTAAACGGCTTCCATCTGCTTGGAAATA
>NZ_CANCWY010000055.1:0-1080 GCF_947381695.1 Limosilactobacillus sp. DJ3M12
GATGATGCTTTAACTAAGAAATTAGATGACATCAAAGCTAACACCAAGTTAACTGACGACGAGAAAGCTAAGTTAACTAATGACGCCAACACTGCTGCAAATAACGCTAAGGCTGCAATTGATGCTGCCACTAAAGACGCTGATGTTACTAAAGCTAAGAACACTGGTGTTGATAACATTAACAACGTTAATGTTCCTACTACTTCTGCAACTAAGGATGCTGCTAACAAGGCAATCGATGATGCTTTAACTAAGAAATTAGATGACATCAAAGCTAACACCAAGTTAACTGACGACGAGAAAGCTAAGTTAACTAATGACGCCAACACTGCTGCAAATAACGCTAAGGCTGCAATTGATGCTGCCACTAAAGACGCTGATGTTGAATCAGCTAAGAACACTGGTGTTGAAAAGATTAACAACATTAATGTTACTTCTGCCACTAAAGCTGATGCTAAGGCTGCCATCGATCAAGCTGCTAAGGCTAAGAACGCTGCAATCGATGCTTCAAACTTAACTGCTGAAGAAAAGGATACTTTGAAGCAGACAGTTGCTGGTGAAGTTCAAACAGCTAAGGCTGCAATTGATGCTGCCACTAAAGACGCTGATGTTGAATCAGCTAAGAACACTGGTGTTGAAAAGATTAACAACATTAATGTTACTTCTGCCACTAAAGCTGATGCTAAGGCTGCCATCGATCAAGCTGCTAAGACTAAGGACGCTGCAATCGATGCTTCAAACTTAACTGCTGAAGAAAAGGATACTTTGAAGCAGACAGTTGCTGGTGAAGTTCAAACAGCTAAGGCTGCAATTGATGCTGCCACTAAAGACACTGATGTTAAGACAGCGCAAACCACTGGTGAAGAGGCTATTAACAACATTAATGTTCCTGCTACTTCTGCAACTAAAGATGCTGCTAAGAATGCCATCGATCAAGCTGCTAAGGCTAAGAACGATGCAATCGATGCTTCAAACTTAACTGCTGAAGAAAAGGCTGATTTGAAGCAGACAGTTGCTGCTGAAGGTCAAAAAGCTAAGGCTGCAATTGATGCTGCCACTAAAGACGCTGATGTTAAGACA
>NZ_CANCWY010000056.1:0-1080 GCF_947381695.1 Limosilactobacillus sp. DJ3M12
ATTGTATCAGTTGACGTATCTGGGTAAGTTACTGTAGCTGTACCGTCATCACCTACATCAACTTTAGTGCCAGCTGGAAACTTATCCTTGTTGGCATCAGTTACATTAGTCTTAACTTTGTCCTTTTCATCTTTAGTTAAGCTGCTGGTATTTGCTACTGGTTCCTTGGTTGATGGAACATTTGGTGTGATCTTATCACTTTGGTTTGGCTCAACATTTACACTAACAGTAGTTGTGGTAGTAGAACCATCTTGGAAGGTAGTCTTAACTACACCAGTACGCTTACCAGTAGAGTCAGTATCAGGCTTAGTTATCCACTCATGCTTGGTTCCGTCTGGGAAACTAGTTGGTTTGCCAGCTGGAGTTTGAGCAACAACTGTTGATTCTGGATCAACTTGGCCACCTCTTTGAACAGTTACACCATCTCTAGGTGTAACCTTGTATTCATCACTTTCACCATTGACATGAACAGTTACAGTTACTGAGTCAGATTGGGTGTGATCTGGATAAGTTACAGTTACTTCACC
Organism: Limosilactobacillus sp. DJ3M12; assembly: GCF_947381695.1. Taxonomy (NCBI): domain Bacteria; kingdom Bacillati; phylum Bacillota; class Bacilli; order Lactobacillales; family Lactobacillaceae; genus Limosilactobacillus; species Limosilactobacillus sp. DJ3M12. The sequence continues at coordinate 528 of NZ_CANCWY010000056.1, forward strand.
AGTTACATCCTTACCAGCTTGACTAAAGTCAGGTTCCTTACCCTTAGTCCATTTAACAGTTGAGCCTTCTGGTAAAGTAGTTTGATTACCATCAATATCCTTTACAACGATAGTATCTTTTGGATCCAAAGTTTTACCATTATCTACCTTAAGACCATCTTTGCCATAGATGTGGTACTTTTCCTTGTCATTTAGCTTATCCTTGTCCTTGACGTTAATAGTTACAGGAACATCATCATGGCTTCCATCACTGTAAGTTACTTTTACTTCACCAAATGCCTCACCAGTTTTACTTGTGTTTGGTTCAGTCTTCCAAGTGTATTTTGCATCACTTGGCATCTTCTTACCATTCTTATCAGTGCTTGAAATTACTTCATCAGCCTTAGGCGTTTTGCCAACAGTTGTAGTCCAAGGTTGGGCTTTTGGATCATAAGTTTCTGCATCAGTCTTTACATGAATTGTAACATCAGTGTCTTTCTTAGAACCATCTGGGAAGGTAACTTCAACTTTACCGGTTTTATCGCCGGAGGTTCTCAAGTCTGGCTTTGCTCCC
>NZ_CANCWY010000057.1:0-965 GCF_947381695.1 Limosilactobacillus sp. DJ3M12
ACGTCAATTGCTAGTTTGTAACATTCCAAATTTTGCTAGATTATTCGTCATGACAAGTGCCTCGATCTGTGCTTGCAATCCCACCAAACTACGAGCATAAGTCTGTTCGCTTCCCAAGAGTTTCAATTTAGCAAATGAAGTCTCAATAAGGCGACGCGTCCGCTTACGGGCTGACCGATTATGCTGTTTTGCACCTTTCATATTTGAACGATACGGCGTCCAGATGTCGTGACCTTGTTGCTTAACCTTACTTCGTAAGTCTTTACCGACGTAGCCGACGTCAGCTAGAATTTGTGGACAAGGGCAGTTTTGAATCAATTCTGGAGCAGCCTTAACGTCATGGATTGAAGCTGGTGTCACTTCATAATCGAGAATCAGGCCGCTAGGTTCTACGATCATGTGAACTTTGAAACCATAGAAGTACAGCTGTTTCGTAGCGTTATAGCCAATGTTAGCAATCCCAGCAAACAAGCGAGCTCGAGCATTACGAACCCCTTGACAAAGCGGGAGCGGATAACTATCGATAATGGCTGTTTGGGAAGGCGTAGTCCACGTTAGCAATCCTCGGCGAATTGCTTGAAAAACTGGTGTGACCTGGTTAATCCGACGGATTAGGCGGGAATACTCCAACAAGGGTAACGAAGGGATCGTAGCTTGCACTAAATCGTAAAAGGCCGTCCAAGTTGGAACATGATATTGCGTTTTGAGGAGCATTAGGGCCATTATCTCAGCGTCAGATAGTTTGACGTGTTCAATATTGCGCCGTTCCATAAATTTTCGTGGGACAAAATCTTGCATCAACTGTTGTAATTCAGAACAAGTGTAGGCAAAAACCGCTTGAAAATCATGGCGATCATAACTAGACTTAAAGTAGCTTAACAAGGCAAAGACTCCTTTTTTAGTCTACTTTGAGTCTAACCTTGTTAGGCTTTTTTTGTTAAATGTTACGAACTAGCAAATCGCGT
>NZ_CANCWY010000058.1:0-869 GCF_947381695.1 Limosilactobacillus sp. DJ3M12
TTGGAGGATTAGCTCAGTTGGGAGAGCATCTGCCTTACAAGCAGGGGGTCACAGGTTCGAGCCCTGTATCCTCCATTACAACTTAATAGTTGTATATACCCATGACACAATGGCTCGGTAGCTCAGTTGGTAGAGCAACGGATTGAAGCTCCGTGTGTCGGCGGTTCGATTCCGTCCCGCGCCATTTATGGGGGAGTAGCGAAGTCTGGCTAAACGCGACGGTCTGTAAAACCGTTCCTTCGGGTTCGGTGGTTCGAATCCACTCTCCCCCATTTTATAGGGATATAGTTAAACGGTATAACTACGGTCTCCAAAACCGTCATTGTGGGTTCGATTCCTACTATCCCTGCTTAACTGAATATTTTGGCGGTATTGGTGAAGTTTGGTTAACACACCGGTTTGTGGGTCCGGCACGCGTGGGTTCGAATCCCACATACCGCCCTTTTGATTAAGCTTATTACTTAATCTTAACTATTTGGTGGTATAGCCAAGTGGTAAGGCAGAGGTCTGCAAAACCTTTATCATCGGTTCAAATCCGATTACCACCTTTTAGTTAGCTGATGCCTCTGTGGCGGAATTGGCAGACGCGCTGGACTCAAAATCCAGTTCCCGTTGAGGGAGTGTGGGTTCGACCCCCACCGGAGGCATATTAGTACTTTGGTACAAAATTGTCAGCTAAGCTAATGAAATAGGAGAAGGCTTGTTATAGCAGGCTTTCTCCTATTTTTTTGTTTAAATTTTGATTTTAAAGAAATGGTACAAAATGGTGCAAATTTGTATAACCGGTGCACGGTAAGCAGTCCATATTGACACGTTATTGACAGACAAAAAATCCCCGTAGAACCGTCCTTGATGGCTTCACGGGGATT
>NZ_CANCWY010000059.1:0-848 GCF_947381695.1 Limosilactobacillus sp. DJ3M12
TCGTAACAAGGTAGCCGTAGGAGAACCTGCGGCTGGATCACCTCCTTTCTAAGGAATAAAACGGAACCTACACATCGGAGAAACTTTGTTTAGTTTTGAGAGGTTTACCTCTTAAAACTTTAACCTATAAGACGCTTATTTGGGCCTATAGCTCAGCTGGTTTAGAGCGCACGCCTGATAAGCGTGAGGTCGATGGTTCAAGTCCATTTAGGCCCATATGGGGAATTAGCTCAGCTGGGAGAGCACCTGCTTTGCAAGCAGGAGGTCATCGGTTCGATTCCGTTATTCTCCATTATCAACCATAAGGTTGATAGAGTTTGTACTTTGAAAACTAAATACTATCTAATTTCTTTATTAATAAAACAATAAACCGAGAACACCACGTTATTTGAGTTTCAATTAACGAATTATAATCGCTAACTCAATTAATCAGACAATCTTTGATTGTTTAGGTTAAGTTATGAAGGGCGCATGGTGAATGCCTTGGTACTAGGAGCCGATGAAGGACGGGACTAACACCGATATGCTTCGGGGAGCGGTAAGTACGCTTTGATCCGGAGATTTCCGAATGGGGCAACCCAATCAGCTTAGTCGCTGATTACTTGACTAGTGAATACATAGCTAGCAAGAGGTAGACGCAGTGAACTGAAACATCTTAGTAGCTGCAGGAAGAGAAAGAAACATCGATTCCCTGAGTAGCGGCGAGCGAAAAGGGAAGAGCCCAAACCAACAAGCTTGCTTGTTGGGGTTGTAGGACTGAACATTAGAGTCACCAAAGTGCGACGTAGTCGCAACAGTTGGGAAGCTGTGCCATAGAGGGTGAAAGCCCCGTAGACGAAACGTCACAC
>NZ_CANCWY010000060.1:0-696 GCF_947381695.1 Limosilactobacillus sp. DJ3M12
AGCAGACAGTTGCTGCTGAAGGTCAAAAAGCTAAGGCTGCAATTGATGCTGCCACTAAAGACGCTGATGTTAAGACAGCGCAAACTACTGGTGAAGAGGCTATTAACAACATTAATGTTCCTGCTGCTTCTGCAGCTAAAGATGCTGCTAAGAATGCCATCGATCAAGCTGCTAAGACTAAGGATGATGCAATCGATGCTTCAAACTTAACTGATGAAGAAAAGGCTGATTTGAAGAAGCAAGTTGCTGGTGAAGTTCAAAAAGCTAAGAGCAATATTGATGCTGCCACTAAAGACACTGATGTTAAGACAGCGCAAACCACTGGTGAAAAGGCTATTAACAACATTAATGTTCCTGATACTTCTGCAACTAAAGATGCTGCTAAGGATGCCATTGATCAAGCTGCTAAGACTAAGGATGATGCAATCGATGCTTCAAACTTAACTGATGAAGAAAAGGCTGATTTGAAGAAGCAAGTTGCTGGTGAAGTTCAAAAAGCTAAGAGCAATATTGATGCTGCCACTAAAGACGCTGATGTTAAGACAGCGCAAACTAATGGTGAAAAGGCTATTAACAGCGTTAATGTTCCTGATACTTCTGCAACTAAGGATGCTGCTAAGAATGCCATCGATCAAGCTGCTAAGGCTAAGAACGATGCAATCGATGCTTCAAACTTAACTGATGAAGAAAAGGCTG
>NZ_CANCWY010000061.1:0-626 GCF_947381695.1 Limosilactobacillus sp. DJ3M12
AATTTCTCCCAACGATACAACTTTTTATGGTATTTGTCTTCAAAATGATTGATCGGTTCCTTGCATCCATCTGAAAGATTAAGTAATGACTTAAGTCCTAAATCGCCACCAATATATTTACTTGTTTTAGGAAGAGTTTGGTTTTCGCTTTCCACTAAAACAGTAATGTAATATTGACCAGCAACGTTCAGACGAACAGTGACATTCTTAATTTTACCCATTGGCAATCGACCAGCTCTAAAATAGACGATACCGAGTTTTGGTAACTTTATATGATGGCAATCTAAAACTTTAATATTGCCATTAACGTACTTTGAATTGTAGCTCTGAGAATATTTTCTGGATTTAAATCGAGGGAACTTATTTTGACCTTTAAAAAAGCGTTGAAAAGCATCGGCTAAATTGCGATTAGCACTTTGCAAAGCAGTTGATTCTGCTTGTTTCAACCAAGGATACTCAACCTTAAGTTGTTTCAACAGATTATTCATCCCAAAGGCATTCACAAATTTAGCTTCCGGATTATTCTTGCGCCGTTCAATTTGCATATTAAGCATTTGATTCCATACAAAACGAACACAACCGAAGGTTTGCCAGAGCTGATTTCGTTGTGCTGAATTTGGATAGAT
>NZ_CANCWY010000062.1:0-621 GCF_947381695.1 Limosilactobacillus sp. DJ3M12
AGTCGTCGGTTCTTAAAGGCTCAGCAGGAAATCGCCTGGGATCATCATAATAAAGTGTTAGTTCCACGGCAATTAGATGATTTTAAGAATTATCAGAAAGCTCGTATTATGGTGGCGAAGTATCGGCAAAAGATTGCCAACCAACGGTTGGATCAGCTACAAAAATTCACTACTAAATTGGTCAAAAAGTACGACATCATTGTGTTGGAAAAACTTAATACTAAGGGAATGATGAAGAATCACCATTTAGCTAGAGCAATCGCTAACGCTAGCTGGTCAAAATTAGTAGATATGTTGCAATATAAGTGTGACTGGTACGGTAAAAAGCTTATTCAGGTCAATCCGTCATATACTAGCCAAATTTGTGCTAATTGTGGGAAGAATAATCATCGGTTAGGATTGAATAAATCGGAATGGTTAGCGGTACGTGAGTGGGATTGTCCAAACTGTGGTAAACATTTAGATCGTGATATTAACGCTGCACAAGTCATCTTGCAAAAAGGATTAGCTATCCGATAGATAAAGTTAGGCTCGGGACGAGCCTTGGCTAATAGTCGTAACCTCTGCTTGAAGGTTCGTTCAGAATCGGTAGGGTAAGTATGCGATGTTTCCAGAATCTCC
>NZ_CANCWY010000063.1:0-607 GCF_947381695.1 Limosilactobacillus sp. DJ3M12
TTCTTAACTTGATTCTTTTCATCATCAGTTAAGTGACTTGGATCCTTAACAGTTACCTTGTCGCCTGGAACAGTTGGAGTAGTCTTATCTGCGTCGTTTTCTGGACGTACCAAATCGCTACCTTTGATTGTATCAGTTGACTTATCTGGATAGGTAATCGTTGCTGTACCATCAGCACCTACATCAACTTTAGTGCCATCTGGGAAGTTACCCTTATTAGCGTCTTCCACATTCTTCTGAACTTTAGCTTTTTCAGTTTCAGTTAAGCTGTTGGTATTTGCTACTGGTTCAGGGGTTCCTGGAACATTTGGTGTGATCTTCTCAGCGTCGGTTTCTGGAACACTTGGAGTAGTCTTATCTGCGTCTTTTTCTGGACGTACCAACTTGCTACCTGGGATTGTATCAGTTGACTTATCTGGATAAGTTACTGTAGCTGTTCCGTCAGCACCTACATCAACTTTAGTGCCATCTGGGAAGTTACCCTTATTAGCGTCTTCCACATTCTTCTGAACTTTAGCTTTTTCAGTTTCAGTTAAGCTGCTGGTATTTGCTACTGGTTCCTTGGTTGATGGAACATTTGGTGTGATCTTATCAGCTTCGGTTTCTG
>NZ_CANCWY010000064.1:0-602 GCF_947381695.1 Limosilactobacillus sp. DJ3M12
ACCAAAGTGCGACGTAGTCGCAACAGTTGGGAAGCTGTGCCATAGAGGGTGAAAGCCCCGTAGACGAAACGTCACACTCTCTGTTCAGGATCCTGAGTACGGCGGGACACGTGAAACCCCGTCGGAACCCGCGAGGACCATCTCGCAAGGCTAAATACTCCCTAGTGACCGATAGTGAACCAGTACCGTGAGGGAAAGGTGAAAAGCACCCCGGAAGGGGAGTGAAATAGTTCCTGAAACCATGTGCCTACAAGCTGTCGGAGCCCGTTAATGGGTGACGGCGTGCCTCTTGCAGAATGAACCGGCGAGTTACGATTGCATGCAAGGTTAAGGTGGAAAAACCGGAGCCGTAGCGAAAGCGAGTCTTAAATGGGCGCAAGAAGTATGTAGTTGTAGACCCGAAACCAGGTGACCTACCCATGTCCAGGTTGAAGGTGCGGTAAAGCGCACTGGAGGACCGAACCCGTGTCAGTTGAAAATGGCTGGGATGAGGTGTGGGTAGCGGTGAAATTCCAAACGAACTTGGAGATAGCTGGTTCTCTCCGAAATCTCTTTAGGGGGAGCCTTGAGGTAAAGAATCGTGGAGGTAGAGCTACTGTTTG
>NZ_CANCWY010000065.1:0-510 GCF_947381695.1 Limosilactobacillus sp. DJ3M12
CTAAGCACCTTTTAGCTTGCGGATGAGTTCGATGATGCTTACGTTTAGGTTTTTCAAAGAGGTCTAAATTGGACGTACGAAGCACACCCTCATTAATCCATTGATATAAAGTTACAACCGACTTTGGGATCAGGGTGCCATCATTCATTAAATCTCGAGCCTTATAAATAACCGCTTGTGGGGAGTAATGGTGGTCGTCAAACTCACCAAGCATTAGCTGATCAGCTAATCGTAAAAATTGCTTTGAAGAATAATATAAGCGACGACGACCAGAATGGCGGTGATGTTCAAGATATGTGGCCTGACCAGCTTCATAACTATAGATGTAGTAAGAATATTCGTAAATCTTACCATTAGATTTTTGACGACGAAGTTGGCGGACCGTACCACGGTTGAGCTCGTTATTAATTGTTTGATGATTAACTCCTAATTGGCGACCAATTGCGCGATTGGAAAGTCCTTGCGACTTTAAAGTCGCAATCATCACACGTTCTTCTTTAGTAAGATGAG
>NZ_CANCWY010000066.1:0-479 GCF_947381695.1 Limosilactobacillus sp. DJ3M12
TTCCCAGCAGGCACTGAAGTTACAGTTGGCGATGACGGTACAGCTACAGTAACGTACCCAGATGGTTCAAAGGACACCATTCCAGGTGACCAATTAGTTCAAGGCCAAAAGGGCGACACAACTGATGCTGGTAAGATCACACCAACTGTTCCAGGCGACAAGGTAACTGTTAAGGATCCAAGTCACTTAACTGATGATGAAAAGAATCAAGTTAAGAACAACGTCGATAATGCCAACAAGGATAAATTCCCAGCAGGCACTGAAGTTACAGTTGGCGATGACGGTACAGCTACAGTAACGTACCCAGATGGTTCAAAGGACACCATTCCAGGTGACCAATTAGTTCAAGGCCAAAAGGGCGACACAACTGATGCTGGTAAGATCACACCAACTGTTCCAGGCGACAAGGTAACTGTTAAGGATCCAAGTCACTTAACTGATGATGAAAAGAATCAAGTTAAGAACAACGTCGATAATGC
>NZ_CANCWY010000067.1:0-422 GCF_947381695.1 Limosilactobacillus sp. DJ3M12
GAACATTTAAGTGGACAGAAAAACCCATCAAGGTCTTTAATGGTGTTACCGTACAATCCATTAGAAAGAAGGACCTTGATGAGCACCACTATTTTATCATTCCAGAACCGTGTTGTCTTTGAAACGCTTCATAATGAAGGACGTTCCTTGCGATACATCGCTAACTACTTAGGCTTTAGTAAGACCACCATCTTTAACGAACTTCACCGGCTAAATAGTGAGTACCGGGCTGAGCTAGCGCAAACCGACTTTGAACGCAAGGTTAGTCAACGGGGGCGGAAGTCTTCGCTCACTAAAAACCTTAAACACTTGATTGAGGAAAAGATTCAAGTCCAGAAGTGGTCACCTGAACAAGTTGCCCATGTAGTTGGAATTGCCTACAAGACGGTCTATAACTGGATTGATCAAGGATGGCTTGATGT
>NZ_CANCWY010000068.1:0-407 GCF_947381695.1 Limosilactobacillus sp. DJ3M12
GGGCAGGTTATTTCGCTTACTCATCAGTTGGGTTACCAATTCATCAGGAAGATTGCGGAAATCTAGCTGTTTCGTTAAGCCATCCCGGCGTAAAAGACCGTTGTTGTTTTCGTTCAGCCCTCGTTGATTGGGAGCACCAACCTCGGCAAAGTAAGTGTGAAGGTCAAATTGATTGGCAATCTCGCGCCAGCCGGCGAATTCTTTTCCGTTGTCAAAGGTAATCGATTTGAAGAAGTGCCGCGGGAATTTCCGAAGCCACTGACTTAAGTGTTGGTTAATCGCATCAGCCGTCTTTTCGTGCACATTGAGTACAATTTCGACCTTCGATTGGCGTTCGGTCAGGGTCATTACCGCCCCTTGGTGCTTTTTGCCTTGGACGGTATCAGCTTCAAGGTGCCCAAATTCAG
>NZ_CANCWY010000069.1:0-405 GCF_947381695.1 Limosilactobacillus sp. DJ3M12
CCAATACGCGTTCTGGTAGAATCATTGGACAAATAGTCGGTAATAATTATCCGGGTATTATCATGTGCGATGGGTATAAAGGGTATAGTAATCAACTCTATCCGCAAGCAAAATTTGGTTCGTGCTTAGTGCATATTCGACGAGAATTTGTCAAATTGGTCAAAGCACTGCCAAAAACAATGAAGGCGTCCAAAGCGCAACAAGCAATAACTCTTCTTAGTCAGGTTTTCCATTCGGAAAACCAGTTGAGTTATCAAACGGCCAATGAGAAGTTAGTGCAGCGGCAAATCCATGTCAAACCGCTAATGGATAAATTTTACAATTACATTAGCCAGATTAGCCAGCCGATTGGACAGTTGCGTAAGGCAATTCAGAACGCCATCCAGTTAAAATCACGAGTGTATC
>NZ_CANCWY010000070.1:0-401 GCF_947381695.1 Limosilactobacillus sp. DJ3M12
GTTCCATCTGCTTGGAAATAATAAGTATGGTTATTTTCATTTAAGAAATAATTTTTTTGCTGTTGTCCTTGACCATTGAAGTAGTAATCCTTACCATCAATGTTTTGTTGACCGGTTAATTTTTGACCATCTTTGTAATAGTAACTATTCCCGTCTTCCGTTTGCCATCCATTTTGTGCAACAGTTTCTGTAGCTTTAGGTGTTACTGCTACAAAATTCATATTAAAAGTTTCTGCTTGGCTTTGGGTTGTATCTTTTGAAACAATATTAGTTTCAGATTCTTGTTTTTGAGAATTGTTAGTTGAATTTTGGTTTTGCATTGCTGTTGTCTTTGGTGCATCAGCAGTATTATTTCGTGAATTTTGGTCCCGCGCTGATGTAGTTAATGACACAGTATTTTC
>NZ_CANCWY010000071.1:0-382 GCF_947381695.1 Limosilactobacillus sp. DJ3M12
CAAGACCTGGTCTTGGATCGCAATAACCTTAATCAGGCTTATTTGCGAGTTAAGAGAAATAAAGGAGCAGCAGGCGTTGACGATATGACAGTCAATGACCTTCTGCCATATCTCAGAGAAAATAAGACGGAACTGATCGCTAGTTTGCGTGAGGGCAAGTATAAACCAGCTCCAGTCAAACGGGTAGAAATTCCGAAGCCTAATGGTGGAGTAAGAAGACTTGGAATACCAACGGTGGTGGACCGAATGGTTCAACAAGCTGTAGCCCAAATTCTTACGCCTATCTTTGAGCGTGTTTTCTCTGATAATAGTTTTGGCTTCCGTCCCCACCGTGGGGCCCATGACGCTATTGCAAAAGTAGTAGATCTTTATAATCAAGGCT
>NZ_CANCWY010000072.1:0-375 GCF_947381695.1 Limosilactobacillus sp. DJ3M12
CGAACACAGAAGTTAAGCTTCAACACGCCGAAAGTAGTTGGGGGATCGCTCCCTGCGAGGATAGGACGTTGCCACGCAAAATCAAGCTTTGGCACCTGGTCTTAATTGTGCCAGGGCTTGGATATTGGAGAGTTGTCCGAGCTGGCCGAAGGAGCATCATTGGAAATGATGTATACGGGTTAAAGCCTGTATCAAGGGTTCGAATCCCTTACTCTCCGTTAATATGACCCGTTAGTCAAGTGGTTAAGACACCAGCCTTTCACGCTGGTATCGTGGGTTCAAATCCCGCACGGGTCACTTTTGGAGGATTAGCTCAGTTGGGAGAGCATCTGCCTTACAAGCAGGGGGTCACAGGTTCGAGCCCTGTATCCTCCA
>NZ_CANCWY010000073.1:0-348 GCF_947381695.1 Limosilactobacillus sp. DJ3M12
GAACATTTAAGTGGACAGAAAAACCCATCAAGGTCTTTAATGGTGTTACCGTACAATCCATTAGAAAGAAGGACCTTAATGGGCACCACTATTTTATCATTCCAGCACCGTGTTGTCATTGAAACGCTTCATAATGAAGGACGTTCCTTGCGATACATCGCTAACTACTTAGGCTTTAGTAAGACCACCATCATTAACGAACTTCACCGGCTAAATAGTGAGTACCAGGCTGAGCTAGCGCAAACTGACTTTGAACAAAAGGTTAGTCAACGGGGGCGGAAGTCTTCGCTCACTAAAAACCTTAAACACTTGGTCGAGGAAAAGATTCAAGTCCAGAAGTGGTCCCCT
>NZ_CANCWY010000074.1:0-305 GCF_947381695.1 Limosilactobacillus sp. DJ3M12
CCTCAGCTCATGGTTCCGACTACTACGGCCCATAGCGGACTTTCACCACCTAGCTAATACCCATGCCGGGCGCACTAAAAAAACAGCGAGTAATTTTTACTCACTGTTTTAGACTAATTGGGCTAGCTGGATTCGAACCAGCGCATGACGGTACCAAAAACCGTTGCCTTACCGCTTGGCTATAGCCCAATTATATTAAAATGTTGAACAACTATTAAAATTGTTCAATGGAGGATACAGGGCTCGAACCTGTGACCCCCTGCTTGTAAGGCAGATGCTCTCCCAACTGAGCTAATCCTCCAAAA
>NZ_CANCWY010000075.1:0-250 GCF_947381695.1 Limosilactobacillus sp. DJ3M12
TTCAAAAACAAGCCAAGTAATTTACAAAAGCATTCTTTTACGGCACGCCCTGCCGTAAAAATTAATGTGAATGAAGTTGAATTAACGATTTTCAAGGGGACTAATGTAAGCAGTCCGTATCCACACGTCTAGCCATCAAAAACTTAGTCTCCTATACTAAAAGCAATCTTAGCACAGGAGGCTTTTTCTATGGAAGGAAAACACGATATTGTAGCACCAATTTTTAAGACCAAGAATTCAGTAGTTAATA
>NZ_CANCWY010000076.1:0-248 GCF_947381695.1 Limosilactobacillus sp. DJ3M12
GAACACAGAAGTTAAGCTTCAACACGCCGAAAGTAGTTGGGGGATCGCTCCCTGCGAGGATAGGACGTTGCCACGCTATAGTAAAAGGACATGCATTGTTTAATACAGTGCATGTCCTTTTTTAGTACGCCCAGCATAGATAATTAACTATGAGTTGAAAGTCGGATATCGGTAAGCAGTCAATAACAGTACGTCTAGCTCTAGCTACCCCGGATCTTCTATACTGAGACTATCATCAGTAAGGAGAT
>NZ_CANCWY010000077.1:0-242 GCF_947381695.1 Limosilactobacillus sp. DJ3M12
GCCGCTTACCTCGCATCGGCAAGGAACGGACATCGAAGCCGAACTGGCCACGTTCAAACATCCGGTAAAGAGTTCGCTGGTTACAACTAATTGGGCGCTCAGCGCGCCCAATAATGGTATCAGGCGTCCACCCCTGGGCAATTTTGTCGTTGATATAAGTGAGTTCAGCCAGTGACAACTGAGTACGTTTTCGGCCACAACGTTGCTTATTGCGCATATAGTGATCTTGATAATCAGCAATT
>NZ_CANCWY010000078.1:0-242 GCF_947381695.1 Limosilactobacillus sp. DJ3M12
TAGTTTGCGTGAGGGCAAGTATAAACCAGCACCAGTCAAACGGGTAGAAATTCCGAAGCCTAATGGTGGAGTAAGAAGACTTGGAATACCAACTGTGGTGGACCGAATGGTTCAACAAGCTGTAGCCCAAATTCTTACGCCTATCTTTGAGCGTGTTTTCTCTGGTAATAGTTTTGGCTTCCGTCCCCACCGTGGGGCCCATGACGCTATTGCAAAAGTAGTAGATCTTTATAATCAAGGCT
>NZ_CANCWY010000079.1:0-241 GCF_947381695.1 Limosilactobacillus sp. DJ3M12
AATTCAAAGGAGGTGACGTACCATGAAGCAAACAGCGGAAGAACAAATCAAAGAACTTAAACAACAATTAGCTATGGTCAATGAAAAGATTGCTCAATTAATAGCTATTATCAAACTTCAAAAGAACCAAATATTTGGGAAAAAGACTGAAGTAATGGAGCCCGTCGTTGATGGACAACAATCCTTATTTAGTGAGCAAGAAATGGATCAACTTCAAGATCCTGATATTTCAGTCACGGAA
>NZ_CANCWY010000080.1:0-228 GCF_947381695.1 Limosilactobacillus sp. DJ3M12
TGGGATAGACTTCACAACCTTGTTACCATCCTTGTAAACCACGTTAATGCTTTGGTCATTAGCAGTGTAGGTAATATCAATATTACTATTCTGTGTTTGGCCATTAACTGTTACCGCATCCACATGGCTAATTGTTGGAGTATATCCAACAATTGTTGGAACATCATAAGCATTCCAAGAAGCAGTACTCCAATCTTGCCAAGTAGTTTGATGAGTAACTTGGTCTGT
>NZ_CANCWY010000081.1:0-225 GCF_947381695.1 Limosilactobacillus sp. DJ3M12
TATTATGCTCTATAAACGGTTTGAAAATGGCCACCTTAGTTGGCCGAGAAACAGTAATGAAGCCAAAGAATTATCTGATCAACAGCTCGACTGGTTATTGCAAGGACTGAACCCATTACCAATTCGTAAAATTCAAGCTGTTCGACCGGGAAGTTTTTATTGAGTTACCTCTATTTAAAAGAAGAATTCTTTGATATAATTACCAAAGAATAATTCAAAGGAGGT
>NZ_CANCWY010000082.1:0-217 GCF_947381695.1 Limosilactobacillus sp. DJ3M12
CTTCAAGATCCTGATATTTCAGTCACGGAAGTGACTGAAAAGAAAATAAAGCAAGTGGTGCGTCACCGGAAAGCAAAGCAATCTGGTCAGCGGACCACTTTTTTAGATGGTTTACCACAGATTGAAGAAGTTATTCCATTCGCCGTTTGTAAAATTAAGTTAGAAAAATAGAAAAGCCATTTGTGGTAGACTTTTGAATACCCCTAAACAAAAGAAA
>NZ_CANCWY010000083.1:0-215 GCF_947381695.1 Limosilactobacillus sp. DJ3M12
TAGCCAGATTAGCCAGCCGATTGGACAGTTGCGTAAGGCAATTCAGAACGCCATCCAGTTAAAATCACGAGTGTATCATGTATTTGAAAAAAATGGACAATTACCGTTAAGCAACAATTCAGTTGAGCAAAGTATTCGGCCATCAACACTAATTCGAAAGAATTGTCTATTCGCAAAAACCGAAGAAGGTGCCAAGGCGAACGCCGTCTACTATA
>NZ_CANCWY010000084.1:0-214 GCF_947381695.1 Limosilactobacillus sp. DJ3M12
CCTTAACAGTTACCTTGTCGCCTGGAACAGTTGGCGTAATGTTACCAGCATCAGTTGTGCTGCCCTTTTGGCCTTGAACTAATTGGTCACCTGGTATGGTGTCCTTTGAACCATCTGGGTACGTTACTGTAGCTGTACCGTCATCACCTACTGTAACTGTAGTGCCAGCTGGGAACTTATCCTTGTTTGCATTATCGACGTTGTTCTTAACTTG
>NZ_CANCWY010000085.1:0-211 GCF_947381695.1 Limosilactobacillus sp. DJ3M12
TGTCACCGCTCGTTACCGGTGTGTCCGTCCCGGACGTTGGCGTTTCGCTGGCTGTGCTACTGTCCGACGTTGCCGGTATTTCCCTACCTGGCGTTACACTTGACGTTGGGTTGTCGCCGCTCGTTACCGGCGTTTCCGTTCCGGATGTTGGCGTTTCGCTGGCTGTGCTACTGTCCGACGTTGCCGGTGCTTCCCTACCTGGCGTTACACT
>NZ_CANCWY010000086.1:0-205 GCF_947381695.1 Limosilactobacillus sp. DJ3M12
GCTCACTAAAAACCTTAAACACTTGGTCGAGGAAAAGATTCAAGTCCAGAAGTGGTCCCCTGAACAAGTTGCCCATGCCTATTCACCGCACGAACGCGGTAGTAATGAGAACCGTAACCGAGTTTTGTGACGGTTTATTCCCAAGGGACAAGCCATTGAAGAACTAAGTGATTACCAACTGGTTCAAATCAATTGGTATCTGAAT
>NZ_CANCWY010000087.1:0-196 GCF_947381695.1 Limosilactobacillus sp. DJ3M12
AACGATCTTTAAGGGAGCTAATCCCAGTCTTGCGACTGATATAGCTAAAGTGGTTATTCGTTATGCTCATTAATTGGCAGGCACCGGAGCATGTTTACCTTGTTTGTGGTAAGACAGACCTCCGTAAAGGAATTGACGGTTTAGCGATGGTAGTTGCGGAAAACTTTGGATTGGATTTATATAATAATTCGCTCTT
>NZ_CANCWY010000088.1:0-196 GCF_947381695.1 Limosilactobacillus sp. DJ3M12
TTAGCGATTATAATTCGTTAATTAAAACTCAAATAACGCGGTGTTCTCGGTTTATTGTTTTGTTAATAAAGAAATTAAATAGTATTTAGTTTTCAAAGTACAAACTCTATCAACCTGTCGGTTGATAATGGAGAATAACGGAATCGAACCGATGACCTCCTGCTTGCAAAGCAGGTGCTCTCCCAGCTGAGCTAAT
>NZ_CANCWY010000089.1:0-194 GCF_947381695.1 Limosilactobacillus sp. DJ3M12
ATGCTTCGCATTACTCGTTCTCCGGCTCGTTGACTTTTAACATAGATGTTACAATCATCCGCATAGCGCACAAAGTGGTGACCACGTCTAGTCAACTCTTTGTCCAACTCATTTAGGTAGATGTTCGCCAGTAGTGGTGACAATGGCCCTCCTTGTGGGGTTCCTTTTTCACTCTTAGCGAAAAGCCCATGGTC
>NZ_CANCWY010000090.1:0-181 GCF_947381695.1 Limosilactobacillus sp. DJ3M12
TGTTTACACTTATAGCTTTCCTCATATAAGTTGGCACAATACAATTCAGGCTCTTTTAGTCTAGCTTCCCGTCGTGCCAACCTCTTTCCAATGTGAGCCATTTCGTGCTGACAATCTGGACAGGTGGTCGTTTTTAAAGAAACAACTTCCTCGACTTGAGGAAGTTGGTCTAAAAACTCTT
>NZ_CANCWY010000091.1:0-177 GCF_947381695.1 Limosilactobacillus sp. DJ3M12
CCAGCTGGCACTAAAGTTGATGTAGGTGATGACGGTACAGCTACAGTAACTTACCCAGATACGTCAACTGATACAATCAAAGGTAGCGATTTGGTACGTCCAGAAACCGAAGCTGATAAGATCACACCAAATGTTCCATCAACCAAGGAACCAGTAGCAAATACCAGCAGCTTAACT
>NZ_CANCWY010000092.1:0-176 GCF_947381695.1 Limosilactobacillus sp. DJ3M12
TGTCACTGGCTGAACTCACTTATATCAACGACAAAATTGCCCAGGGGTGGACGCCTGATACCATTATTGGGCGCGCTAAGCGCCCAATTAGTTGTAACTTGCGAACTCTTTACCGGATGTTTGAACGTGGCCAGTTCGGCTTCGATGTCCGTTCCTTGCCGATGCGAGGTAAGCGG
>NZ_CANCWY010000093.1:0-175 GCF_947381695.1 Limosilactobacillus sp. DJ3M12
AACCTGCGGCTGGATCACCTCCTTTCTAAGGAATAAAACGGAACCTACACATCGAAGAAACTTTGTTTAGTTTTGAGAGGCTTACCTCTTAAAACTTATAACCTATAAGACGCTTATTTGGGCCTATAGCTCAGCTGGTTTAGAGCGCACGCCTGATAAGCGTGAGGTCGATGGT
>NZ_CANCWY010000094.1:0-174 GCF_947381695.1 Limosilactobacillus sp. DJ3M12
CAGCTAAGAACACTGGTGTTGGAAAGATTAACAACATTAATGTTCCAACTACTTCTGCAACTAAAGATGCTGCTAAGAATGCCATCGATCAAGCTGCTCAGGCTAAGAATGATGCAATCGAGAAGTCAAAATTAACTGATGAAGAAAAGGCTGCTTTGCAGCAGACAGTTGCTG
>NZ_CANCWY010000095.1:0-174 GCF_947381695.1 Limosilactobacillus sp. DJ3M12
TTGCTGATTGAGTTATCGATCAAAAGAAATTCAAAAATAATTTAAAATTTCTTCTTGACAAGTTAATCTGATACATGCTATAATATAGACGTTGACCGGCTGCTTAATTAGCCGACAGGTAGACCTTTGAAAACTGAACAAAGTTTCGACGAATCAAATGTGTAGGGTCTTCAA
>NZ_CANCWY010000096.1:0-173 GCF_947381695.1 Limosilactobacillus sp. DJ3M12
TTAAAGTCGTTGATAGTCCTAAATCCCAAGACTATTTCTGGGTAACGCGGACAACGAAAGAGTTTGCCCAACATCCGGTTGTAGTCTTTCATCATACCAATACGCGTTCTGGTAGAATCATTGGACAAATAGTCGGTAATAATTATCCGGGTATTATCATGTGCGATGGGTAT
>NZ_CANCWY010000097.1:0-169 GCF_947381695.1 Limosilactobacillus sp. DJ3M12
GCGTTCGGTCAGGGTCATTACCGCCCCTTGGTGCTTTTTGCCTTGGACGGTATCAGCTTCAAGGTGCCCAAATTCAGTGGCATAGTGCGGAAAGTCCTTGGCACGCTCGTGAATACTTCGCCCCAATTGGCCAGCCTTCCCGCGGCGCTCGACATAGCCATTCGGGTGC
>NZ_CANCWY010000098.1:0-168 GCF_947381695.1 Limosilactobacillus sp. DJ3M12
CATCTGTGCCCATTTTCTGGCGTAAATTTATAAAGAACTGATTTACTGCATGCGCAGTTTTACCAGCAATTTTACTCATGAAAGGCGATCGGTCATTACTAGTACAACACTGTCATTACCGTTTTTCTGTCCCTGAACTGTATCTAGTTCCCAATGGCCAATTTCGGA
>NZ_CANCWY010000099.1:0-167 GCF_947381695.1 Limosilactobacillus sp. DJ3M12
CGAGAATTTCCGAAGCCGCTGACTTAAGTGTTGGTTAATCGCATCAGCCGTCTTTTTGTGCACATTGAGTACAATTTCGACCTTCGATTAGCGTTCGGTCAGGGTCATTACCGCCCCTTGGTGCTTTTTGCCTTGGACGGTATCAGCTTCAAGGTGCCCAAATTCAG
>NZ_CANCWY010000100.1:0-166 GCF_947381695.1 Limosilactobacillus sp. DJ3M12
TGGAAAACCGAAAGTACACAAGGGCGCGTAGTACCGGTTATGGTGAAGGTAAAGGTATGAGTGTCACTATCCAAGACTTAGTCTTGGATCGCAATAACCTTAATCAGGCTTATTTGCGAGTTAAGAGAAATAAAGGAGCAGCAGGCATTGACGATATGACAGTCAA
>NZ_CANCWY010000101.1:0-160 GCF_947381695.1 Limosilactobacillus sp. DJ3M12
TCCACCATTAGGCTTCGGAATTTCTACCCGTTTGACTGGTGCTGGTTTATACTTGCCCTCACGCAAACTAGCGATCAGTTCCATCTTATTTTCTCTGAGATATGGCAGAAGGTCATTGACTGTCATATCGTCAATGCCTGCTGCTCCTTTATTTCTCTTA
>NZ_CANCWY010000102.1:0-159 GCF_947381695.1 Limosilactobacillus sp. DJ3M12
GCTTTTCGCTGGGTGTAGACCACAATGGGGCCTACGCCCGTCCAGCTAAACAATCGCAACAACGAGTAAAGAAAGCATTGAAGTTATTAACTAAACGTAATCGTGGAATATCTCTGACAAGAATGTTTGAAGAAATTCATCGAAAAATGCGTGGTTGGC
>NZ_CANCWY010000103.1:0-158 GCF_947381695.1 Limosilactobacillus sp. DJ3M12
CTTTCAGATGGATGCAAGGAACCGATCAATCATTTTGAAGACAAATACCATAAAAAGTTGTATCGTTGGGAGAAATTGCGTAGTCGTCGGTTCTTAAAGGCTCAGCAGGAAATCGCCTGGGATCATCATAATAAAGTGTTAGTTCCACGGCAATTAGA
>NZ_CANCWY010000104.1:0-157 GCF_947381695.1 Limosilactobacillus sp. DJ3M12
ACAGACCAAGTTACTCATCAAACTACTTGGCAAGATTGGAGTACTGCTTCTTGGAATGCTTATGATGTTCCAACAATCGCTGGTTACACTCCTAGCCAAAGTCATGTAGACGAAGTAACTGTTGATGGTGATACGCAAGATGCTACGGTTAATATTC
>NZ_CANCWY010000105.1:0-157 GCF_947381695.1 Limosilactobacillus sp. DJ3M12
TATCCTCGACAAGCGGTCAGCTTGTTGTTCTGTTTTCTGCGATTGTCGCACCTGATTACACCTCCGATATAAGTTACAAGTTATTGTCGTTCAGTCCTTCATCTGATTATTCAAACTACTATGACCTCGGCTGACTTCTGGCTTACTCAACACTGCA
>NZ_CANCWY010000106.1:0-157 GCF_947381695.1 Limosilactobacillus sp. DJ3M12
TTATATCAACGACAAAATTGCCCAGGGGTGGACGCCTGATACCATTATTGGGCGCGCTGAGCGCCCAATTAGTTGTAGCCTGCGAACTCTTTACCGGATGTTTGAACGTGGCCAGTTCGGCTTCGATGTCCGTTCCTTGCCGATGCGAGGTAAGCGG
>NZ_CANCWY010000107.1:0-155 GCF_947381695.1 Limosilactobacillus sp. DJ3M12
GTTACTCGGACGATTAATGTTACGGATCCTAGCGGTCATGTACTGACTAAGACTCAAAAGGTAACACTTAGTCGAACTGGATTGACAGACCAAGTTACTCATCAAACTACTTGGCAAGATTGGAGTACTGCTTCTTGGAATGCTTATGATGTTCC
>NZ_CANCWY010000108.1:0-155 GCF_947381695.1 Limosilactobacillus sp. DJ3M12
TGGTTACACTCCTAGCCAAAGTCATGTAGACGAAGTAACTGTTGATGGTGATACGCAAGATGCTACGGTTAATATTCATTACACTGCTAATGACCAAAGTATTAACGTGGTTTACAAGGATGGTAATAAGGTTGTGAAGTCTATCCCATTAACTG
>NZ_CANCWY010000109.1:0-155 GCF_947381695.1 Limosilactobacillus sp. DJ3M12
CGTTGGCGTCCACGCCGTCGTGCTCGTCACTTTCCCCGTGACCTTGTCAACCGTCACCGTCCGGGTAAAGACGTTTTCAGCCGTTTGGGTCCGGTCAGCTGGCGTATCCTTTCCAGCCCCTTGGTAGTGCACCGTTTGAGTGGCCGTCCGTTGGA
>NZ_CANCWY010000110.1:0-155 GCF_947381695.1 Limosilactobacillus sp. DJ3M12
TGGTTACACTCCTAGCCAAAGTCATGTAGACGAAGTAACTGTTGATGGTGATACGCAAGATGCTACGGTTAATATTCGTTACACTGCTAATGACCAAAGTATTAACGTGGTTTACAAGGATGGTAATAAGGTTGTGAAGTCTATCCCATTAACTG
>NZ_CANCWY010000111.1:0-155 GCF_947381695.1 Limosilactobacillus sp. DJ3M12
TTTGTAAGCATTTAAAAATTTAGCCATTTCCGTATGAGGCGTTGCTCTAAACAAAACATGTACGTGGTCCTGATCATGATTCCATTCTTGCAAATTAATGCCGTATGCTTGTCCCACAACTACAAAACGATGTTTAAGATATTCAGATATTTCAT
>NZ_CANCWY010000112.1:0-155 GCF_947381695.1 Limosilactobacillus sp. DJ3M12
TCCAACGGACGGCCACTCAAACGGTGCACTACCAAGGGGCTGGAAAGGATACGCCAGCTGACCGGACCCAAACGGCTAAAAACGTCTTTACCCGGACGGTGACGGTTGACAAGGTCACGGGGAAAGTGACGAGCACGACGGCGTGGACGCCAACG
>NZ_CANCWY010000113.1:0-155 GCF_947381695.1 Limosilactobacillus sp. DJ3M12
TGGTGGTAAATAAAAAACGCCATTCGGCGTGACATCAGGTATCATATTAAGTGAACCAAACCTATATGAAAGGATGTCCGTCAAATGACGCACTTAAATGATACCATGTCTACTAGTTTATTGACTACTCATAAAAAGAATGCTCATCTTACTAA
>NZ_CANCWY010000114.1:0-155 GCF_947381695.1 Limosilactobacillus sp. DJ3M12
CTTTCAGATGGATGCAAGGAACCGATCAATCATTTTGAAGACAAATACCATAAAAAGTTGTATCGTTGGGAGAAATTACGTAGTCGTCGGTTCTTAAAGGCTCAGCAGGAAATCGCCTGGGATCATCATAATAAAGTGTTAGTTCCACGGCAATT
>NZ_CANCWY010000115.1:0-155 GCF_947381695.1 Limosilactobacillus sp. DJ3M12
AACTTGATTGATCAACCCCCAGTAGCTCGTGACCGTCTGGGTCCACCGGCACGATCTTCCCGTTTGGCCGGTACGTTGCCGTATCCGTTACGTTCAGTTCGTCCGGTGTGGCCGTCTGAGCCCCGGCAGTGGCTTTGTCAGCCGTGTAGCCTTTA
>NZ_CANCWY010000116.1:0-155 GCF_947381695.1 Limosilactobacillus sp. DJ3M12
AACGTCCTATCCTCGCAGGGAGCGATCCCCCAACTACTTTCGGCGTGTTGAAGCTTAACTTCTGTGTTCGGCATGGGTACAGGTGTATCCTTCAAGCCATCATCACCACACTCTTTGTCCCTTCGGACGAGAGCTTGTGCTCTCAAAACTAAATC
>NZ_CANCWY010000117.1:0-155 GCF_947381695.1 Limosilactobacillus sp. DJ3M12
GAGATAGCTGGTTCTCTCCGAAATCTCTTTAGGGGGAGCCTTGAGGTAAAGAATCGTGGAGGTAGAGCTACTGTTTGGACAAGGGGCCCGTCATGGGTTACCAACTTCAGATAAACTCCGAATGCCATCGATTTATACTCAGGAGTCAGACGATG
>NZ_CANCWY010000118.1:0-155 GCF_947381695.1 Limosilactobacillus sp. DJ3M12
CATCGTCTGACTCCTGAGTATAAATCGATGGCATTCGGAGTTTATCTGAAGTTGGTAACCCATGACGGGCCCCTTGTTCAAACAGTAGCTCTACCTCCACGATTCTTTACCTCAAGGCTCCCCCTAAAGAGATTTCGGAGAGAACCAGCTATCTC
>NZ_CANCWY010000119.1:0-155 GCF_947381695.1 Limosilactobacillus sp. DJ3M12
GTCAAATTGATTGGCAATCTCGCGCCAGCCGGCGAATTCTTTTCCGTTGTCAAAGGTAATCGATTTGAAGAAGTGCCACGAGAATTTCCGAAGCCGCTGACTTAAGTGTTGGTTAATCGCATCAGCCGTCTTTTTGTGCACATTGAGTACAATTT
>NZ_CANCWY010000120.1:0-155 GCF_947381695.1 Limosilactobacillus sp. DJ3M12
ATGCTTCGCATTACTCGTTCTCCGGCTCGTTGACTTTTAACATAGATGTTACAATCATCCGCATAGCGCACAAAGTGATGACCACGTCTAGTCAACTCTTTGTCCAACTCATTTAGATAGATGTTCGCCAGTAGTGGTGACAATGGCCCTCCTTG
>NZ_CANCWY010000121.1:0-155 GCF_947381695.1 Limosilactobacillus sp. DJ3M12
TCAGATGGATGCAAGGAACCGATCAATCATTTTGAAGACAAATACCATAAAAAGTTGTATCGTTGGGAGAAATTGCGAAGTCGTCGGTTCTTAAAGGCTCAGCAGGAAATCGCCTGGGATCATCATAATAAAGTGTTAGTTCCACGGCAATTAGA
>NZ_CANCWY010000122.1:0-155 GCF_947381695.1 Limosilactobacillus sp. DJ3M12
ACTCCGCTAGTTAGAAACTTACGAATGAGTCTTAGTGTCCATGGGTCATCAATATATTGTTGGAGATACTTAATCATTAAGTCATGATTAACGTTATCAAAATAGGCTTTTAGGTCTAAGTCGACAACTCTTCGATAGCCTTGATTATAAAGATC
>NZ_CANCWY010000123.1:0-155 GCF_947381695.1 Limosilactobacillus sp. DJ3M12
TAAGGCAGTATATTTGGAAGCAATGGAAAAAGTTTAAAACTAAGGTAACTAACTTACAGAAGTTGGGGCTGTCCCAGTATGATGCATATGTCTTCGCTAGTACCCGCAAGGGCTACTGGCGAACTGCACATAGTAAGACCTTGAGCTATTCTCTA
>NZ_CANCWY010000124.1:0-155 GCF_947381695.1 Limosilactobacillus sp. DJ3M12
CGTCTACGGGGCTTTCACCCTCTATGGCACAGCTTCCCAACTGTTGCGACTACGTCGCACTTTGGTAACTCTAATGTCCAGTCCTACAACCCCAACAAGCAAGCTTGTTGGTTTGGGCTCTTCCCTTTTCGCTCGCCGCTACTCAGGGAATCGAT
>NZ_CANCWY010000125.1:0-155 GCF_947381695.1 Limosilactobacillus sp. DJ3M12
GGGCCTACGCCCGTCCAGCTAAACAATCGCAACAACGAGTAAAGAAAGCGCTGAAGTTATTAACTAAACGTAATCGTTGAATATCTCTGACAAGAATGTTTGAAGAAATTCATCGAAAAATGCGTGGGTGGCTTCAGTACTACTCAATTGGGAAA
>NZ_CANCWY010000126.1:0-155 GCF_947381695.1 Limosilactobacillus sp. DJ3M12
GACAGCCCCAACTTCTGTAAGTTAGTTACCTTAGTTTTAAACTTTTTCCATTGCTTCCAGATATACTGCCTTATTCGAACCCTCAACCACTTGTCGAGGCGTTGAATAAAGTTAGTTAGTTTCCCAATTGAGTAGTACTGAAGCCACCCACGCAT
>NZ_CANCWY010000127.1:0-155 GCF_947381695.1 Limosilactobacillus sp. DJ3M12
CAGCTAGATTTCCGCAATCTTCCTGATGAATTGGTAACCCAACTGATGAGTAAGCGAAATAACCTGCCCTGTAAATCGCTAGGCTATCGAACTCCATATGAAGTATTCATGTCTTACGTCACTGATGAGCAACTATTTTCTTTCTAACTTAAATT
>NZ_CANCWY010000128.1:0-155 GCF_947381695.1 Limosilactobacillus sp. DJ3M12
AGCGCCTTTAGAAGTTGTAAAACGATATATTGAAAGTCAAGGGAGAAAATAATGGTTCTAAAAGCTGTTAAAATGCGTATCTATCCAAATTCAGCACAACGAAATCAGCTCTGGCAAACCTTCGGTTGTGTTCGTTTTGTATGGAATCAAATGCT
>NZ_CANCWY010000129.1:0-155 GCF_947381695.1 Limosilactobacillus sp. DJ3M12
TAGAGAATAGCTCAAGGTCTTACTATGTGCAGTTCGCCAGTAGCCCTTGCGGGTACTAGCGAAGACATATGCATCATGCTGGGACAGCCCCAACTTCTGTAAGTTAGTTACCTTAGTTTTAAACTTTTTCCATTGCTTCCAAATATACTGCCTTA
>NZ_CANCWY010000130.1:0-155 GCF_947381695.1 Limosilactobacillus sp. DJ3M12
TTAGTTTTGAGGGGTTTACCCTCAGAGCTTGTACTTTGAAAACTAAATACTATCTAATTTCTTTATTAACAAAACAACAAACCGAGAACACCGCGTTATTTGAGTTTTAATTAACGAATTATAATCGCTAACTCAATTAATCAGACAATCTTTGA
>NZ_CANCWY010000131.1:0-155 GCF_947381695.1 Limosilactobacillus sp. DJ3M12
AACTCGCAAATAAGCCTGATTAAGGTTATTGCGATCCAAGACCAGGTCTTGAATAGTGACACTCATACCTTTACCTTTACCATAACCGGTACTACGCGCCCTTGTGTACTTTCGGTTTTCCAAACTTATCCTCGACAAGCGGTCAGCTTGTTGTT
>NZ_CANCWY010000132.1:0-155 GCF_947381695.1 Limosilactobacillus sp. DJ3M12
CGTCGAAAAGTAATTAACGATGAAATATCTGAATATCTTAAACATCGTTTTGTAGTTGTGGGACAAGCGTACGGCATCAATTTGCAAGAATGGAATTATGATCAGGACCACGTACATGTTTTGTTTAGAGCAACGCCTCATACGGAAATGGCTAA
>NZ_CANCWY010000133.1:0-155 GCF_947381695.1 Limosilactobacillus sp. DJ3M12
CACAAACGAGCTGACAATCATCGCCCATTCTTTCGTGCAAAAGCTTAAAGCGTACCGAGTGGCCCAAATGATCAACCATTGTTCCGAAACCGTTTATCGCGTTTATCGTTACCTGGAAACCGGTGCCTTAATTGCTGATTATCAAGATCACTATA
>NZ_CANCWY010000134.1:0-155 GCF_947381695.1 Limosilactobacillus sp. DJ3M12
GCAGAAAACAGAACAACAAGCTGACCGCTTGTCGAGGATAGGTTTGGAAAACCGAAAGTACACAAGGGCGCGTAGTATCGGTTATGGTGAAGGTAAAGGTATGAGTGTCACTATCCAAGACCTGGTCTTGGATCGCAATAACCTTAATCAGGCTT
>NZ_CANCWY010000135.1:0-155 GCF_947381695.1 Limosilactobacillus sp. DJ3M12
TATATCAGTCGCAAGACTGGGATTAGCTCCCTTAAAGATCGTTAATTCAATGTTATCAGCTTGTAGTTTTGCGGCGGATCGAGGAATAAATTCTTCCTTATTAACTACTGAATTCTTGGTCTTAAAAATTGGTGCTACAATATCGTGTTTTCCTT
>NZ_CANCWY010000136.1:0-155 GCF_947381695.1 Limosilactobacillus sp. DJ3M12
AGGTTGATAGAGTTTGTACTTTGAAAACTAAATACTATCTAATTTCTTTATTAATAAAACAATAAACCGAGAACACCGCGTTATTTGAGTTTCAATTAACGAATTATAATCGCTAACTCAATTAATCAGACAATCTTTGATTGTTTAGGTTAAGT
>NZ_CANCWY010000137.1:0-155 GCF_947381695.1 Limosilactobacillus sp. DJ3M12
ATTGTATCAGTTGACGTATCTGGGTAAGTTACTGTAGCTGTACCGTCATCACCTACATCAACTTTAGTGCCAGCTGGGAACTTATCCTTGTTGGCATCAGTTACATTAGTCTTAACTTTGTCCTTTTCATCTTTAGTTAAGCTGCTGGTATTTGC
>NZ_CANCWY010000138.1:0-155 GCF_947381695.1 Limosilactobacillus sp. DJ3M12
CATATTGACACGTTATTGACAGACAAAAAATCCCCGTAGAACCGTCCTTGATGGCTTCACGGGGATTTTCTATTCGCAACATTCTTCTTGTACGTTTTTTGACCACGGCAAAAAAGCTGCCAGATCTTGACAATTGCTCTCTGGTAGGTGATCAA
>NZ_CANCWY010000139.1:0-155 GCF_947381695.1 Limosilactobacillus sp. DJ3M12
TGGGTAGGTCACCTGGTTTCGGGTCTACAACTACATACTTTTTACGCCCATTTAAGACTCGCTTTCGCTACGGCTCCAGTTTTTCCACCTTAACCTTGCATGTAATCGTAACTCGCCGGTTCATTCTGCAAGAGGCACGCCGTCACCCATTAACG
>NZ_CANCWY010000140.1:0-155 GCF_947381695.1 Limosilactobacillus sp. DJ3M12
GCCAAGCAAATGGCCTCGAATATTATTAAAGTTAGTCAAACGTACTTAGAGCCGTTGTATCAGTATTTAAGCAATACGGTTAGACAAGAACCAGTCATTCATATGGATGAAACACCTTTTAAAGTCGTTGATAGTCCTAAATCCCAAGACTATTT
>NZ_CANCWY010000141.1:0-155 GCF_947381695.1 Limosilactobacillus sp. DJ3M12
TTTTTTGACCACGGCAAAAAAGCTGCCAGATCTTGACAATTGCTCTCTGGTAGGTGATCAAACAAGTATTCTAAGTATCGCTGGACGTTAAGCTGGTTTAGTTTAGCTGTCTCTACTAAGCTATAGTAGACGGCGTTCGCCTTGGCACCTTCTTC
>NZ_CANCWY010000142.1:0-155 GCF_947381695.1 Limosilactobacillus sp. DJ3M12
TCGCAATGGTAATCGCTGAGAACTATGGATTAGAATTATATAATAATTCGCTTTTCTTATTTTGCGGCGGACGTAATAATCGCTTTAAAGGATTGTTTTGGGATGGCGAGGGCTTTATTATGCTCTATAAACGGTTTGAAAATGGCCACCTTAGT
>NZ_CANCWY010000143.1:0-155 GCF_947381695.1 Limosilactobacillus sp. DJ3M12
GTAGTTGCGGAAAACTTTGGATTGGATTTATATAATAATTCGCTCTTTTTATTTTGTGGTAGTCGCAATGATCGGTTTAAAGCCCTTTATTGGGATGATGAAGGTTTCATTCTGCTATATAAAAGATATGAAAATGGTAGTTTAAGATGGCCTAA
>NZ_CANCWY010000144.1:0-155 GCF_947381695.1 Limosilactobacillus sp. DJ3M12
TCATTAAAGAAAGAAAACGAAGCACTACGTGCGCAGTTGAAGAAAGCTCAAGAACAACTTGAACAACAAGCAATTACGATTAAGCAACTGCAGGAAATAATTTTTGGAAAAAAAACTGAAGTTTTAGAGCAGGTAGCTGATGGACAATTATCACT
>NZ_CANCWY010000145.1:0-155 GCF_947381695.1 Limosilactobacillus sp. DJ3M12
TCTAAGGAATAAAACGGAACCTACACATCGGAGAAACTTTGTTTAGTTTTGAGAGGTTTACCTCTTAAAACTTTAACTTATAAGACGCTTATTTGGGCCTATAGCTCAGCTGGTTTAGAGCGCACGCCTGATAAGCGTGAGGTCGATGGTTCAAG
>NZ_CANCWY010000146.1:0-155 GCF_947381695.1 Limosilactobacillus sp. DJ3M12
CAGGTCTATCCCCATTTCCCGAGCGACGTATTCATACAATCAAACCAGGAAATCTATACTAAGCTCTTTTTAAACTGCTTTAGCTCTGATATAATAACAAAAGTTTATTAGATTGGAGGTGACGTACAATGGCTGAGTCATTAAAGAAAGAAAAC
>NZ_CANCWY010000147.1:0-155 GCF_947381695.1 Limosilactobacillus sp. DJ3M12
GTTGTCTTTGGTGCATCAGCAGTATTATTTCGTGAATTTTGGTCCCGCGCTGATGTAGTTAATGACACAGTATTTTCTCTTAGGTCTTGCGTGCTTTCAATATTTGTCGAAATACTACTCGTATCTGATCCAGTAGTATCTGCATTAACATTATG
>NZ_CANCWY010000148.1:0-155 GCF_947381695.1 Limosilactobacillus sp. DJ3M12
TGGGTAGGTCACCTGGTTTCGGGTCTACAACTACATACTTTTTACGCCCATTTAAGACTCGCTTTCGCTACGGCTCCGGTTTTTCCACCTTAACCTTGCATGTAATCGTAACTCGCCGGTTCATTCTGCAAGAGGCACGCCGTCACCCATTAACG
>NZ_CANCWY010000149.1:0-155 GCF_947381695.1 Limosilactobacillus sp. DJ3M12
TCAAGGCCAAAAGGGCAGCACAACTGATGCTGGTAACATTACGCCAACTGTTCCAGGCGACAAGGTAACTGTTAAGGATCCAAGTCACTTAACTGATGATGAAAAGAAGCAAGTTAAGAACAACGTCGATAATGCAAACAAGGATAAGTTCCCAG
>NZ_CANCWY010000150.1:0-155 GCF_947381695.1 Limosilactobacillus sp. DJ3M12
TTATTATCTAAACGGCTTCCATCTGCTTGGAAATAATAAGTCCTACCCCAGTTACTATAGAACCCATCATTTAAGCGCGTTCCATCTGCTTGGAAATAATAAGTATGGTTATTTTCATTTAAGAAATAATTTTTTTGCTGTTGTCCTTGACCATT
>NZ_CANCWY010000151.1:0-155 GCF_947381695.1 Limosilactobacillus sp. DJ3M12
TCAAGGCCAAAAGGGCAGCACAACTGATGCTGGTAACATTACGCCAACTGTTCCAGGCGACAAGGTAACTGTTAAGGTTCCAAGTCACTTAACTGATGATGAAAAGAAGCAAGTTAAGAACAACGTCGATAATGCAAACAAGGATAAGTTCCCAG
>NZ_CANCWY010000152.1:0-154 GCF_947381695.1 Limosilactobacillus sp. DJ3M12
CCACGCATTTTTCGATGAATTTCTTCAAACATTCTTGTCAGAGATATTCCACGATTACGTTTAGTTAATAACTTCAGTGCTTTCTTTACTCGTTGTTGCGATTGTTTAGCTGGACGGGCGTAGGCCCCATTGTGGTCTACACCCAGCGAAAAGC
>NZ_CANCWY010000153.1:0-153 GCF_947381695.1 Limosilactobacillus sp. DJ3M12
TTTTTCTGTCCCTGAACTGTATCTAGTTCCCAATGGCCAATTTCGGACCGTTGGTCCGCAGTTTGAGGTCGTTGAGCTAAGCACCTTTTAGCTTGCGGATGAGTTCGATGATGCTTACGTTTAGGTTTTTCAAAGAGGTCTAAATTGGACGTA
>NZ_CANCWY010000154.1:0-152 GCF_947381695.1 Limosilactobacillus sp. DJ3M12
AGTCCTTGGCACGCTCGTGAATACTTCGCCCCAATTGGCCAGCCTTCCCGCGGCGCT
Source organism: Limosilactobacillus sp. DJ3M12 (assembly GCF_947381695.1). Lineage (NCBI taxonomy): Bacteria > Bacillati > Bacillota > Bacilli > Lactobacillales > Lactobacillaceae > Limosilactobacillus > Limosilactobacillus sp. DJ3M12. Next base: position 58 of record NZ_CANCWY010000154.1, read on the forward strand.
CGACATAGCCATTCGGGTGCCGCTTACCTCGCATCGGCAAGGAACGGACATCGAAGCCGAACTGGCCACGTTCAAACATCCGGTAAAGAGTTCGC
>NZ_CANCWY010000155.1:0-152 GCF_947381695.1 Limosilactobacillus sp. DJ3M12
TTATTGTCGTTCAGTCCTTCATCTGATTATTCAAACTACTATGACCTCGGCTGACTTCTGGCTTACTCAACACTGCATCACTGCACCGCTTGTTTCTGTGGAAATTAAACTTATTCCTCTTGTCGGAAACGTGTAGGCCAGATCTCCCCGGG
>NZ_CANCWY010000156.1:0-152 GCF_947381695.1 Limosilactobacillus sp. DJ3M12
AAATTGATTGGCAATCTCGCGCCAGCCGGCGAATTCTTTTCCGTTGTCAAAGGTAATCGATTTGAAGAAGTGCCGCGAGAATTTCCGAAGCCGCTGACTTAAGTGTTGGTTAATCGCATCAGCCGTCTTTTTGTGCACATTGAGTACAATTT
>NZ_CANCWY010000157.1:0-150 GCF_947381695.1 Limosilactobacillus sp. DJ3M12
CTGGGACAGCCCCAACTTCTGTAAGTTAGTTACCTTAGTTTTAAACTTTTTCCATTGCTTCCAAATATACTGCCTTATTCGGACCCTCAACCACTTGTCAAGGCGTTGAATAAAGTTAGTTAGTTTCCCAATTGAGTAGTACTGAAGCCA
>NZ_CANCWY010000158.1:0-150 GCF_947381695.1 Limosilactobacillus sp. DJ3M12
ACGAGCTGACAATCATCGCCCATTCTTTCGTGCAAAAGCTTAAAGCGTACCGAGTGGCCCAAATGATCAACCGTTGTTCCGAAACCGTTTATCGCGTTTATCGTTACCTGGAAACCGGTGCCTTAATTGCTGATTATCAAGATCACTATA
>NZ_CANCWY010000159.1:0-147 GCF_947381695.1 Limosilactobacillus sp. DJ3M12
TTAGAAAGAAAATAGTTGCTCATCAGTGACGTAAGACATGAATACTTCATATGGAGTTCGATAGCCTAGTGATTTACAGGGCAGGTTATTTCGCTTACTCATCAGTTGGGTTACCAATTCATCAGGAAGATTGCGGAAATCTAGCTG
>NZ_CANCWY010000160.1:0-147 GCF_947381695.1 Limosilactobacillus sp. DJ3M12
AAAACACTAAAGTACTTATGACCAGAATACAATACGCTCCTTACATCATATTAAACCTATAAAGTAGGTAAAAAAAAATAGCTTTACTCTGACAAGAATCATACTTTACTATTATACCCTAAAATACCATTTATTAATATAATCTGA
>NZ_CANCWY010000161.1:0-147 GCF_947381695.1 Limosilactobacillus sp. DJ3M12
TTACCCGGGGAGATCTGGCCTACACGTTTCCGACAAGAGGAATAAGTTTAATTTCCACAGAAACAAGCGGTGCAGTGTTGAGTAAGCCAGAAGTCAGCCGAGGTCATAGTAGTTTGAATAATCAGATGAAGGACTGAACGACAATAA
>NZ_CANCWY010000162.1:0-146 GCF_947381695.1 Limosilactobacillus sp. DJ3M12
TGCTTTCTTTACTCGTTGTTGCGATTGTTTAGCTGGACGGGCGTAGGCCCCATTGTGGTCTACACCCAGCGAAAAGCCAAGAAACTTCAACCGTAGCGGGCTACCGACTTTGGTTTTATCTGGGTTCACTTTAACTTTCAAGCGCT
>NZ_CANCWY010000163.1:0-146 GCF_947381695.1 Limosilactobacillus sp. DJ3M12
TCCGTATGAGGCGTTGCTCTAAACAAAACATGTACGTGGTCCTGATCATAATTCCATTCTTGCAAATTAATGCCGTACGCTTGTCCCACAACTACAAAACGATGTTTAAGATATTCAGATATTTCATCGTTAATTACTTTTCGACG
>NZ_CANCWY010000164.1:0-146 GCF_947381695.1 Limosilactobacillus sp. DJ3M12
GTGTCCTTTGAACCATCTGGGTACGTTACTGTAGCTGTACCGTCATCGCCAACTGTAACTTCAGTGCCTGCTGGGAACTTATCCTTGTTTGCATTATCGACGTTGTTCTTAACTTGCTTCTTTTCATCATCAGTTAAGTGACTTGG
>NZ_CANCWY010000165.1:0-145 GCF_947381695.1 Limosilactobacillus sp. DJ3M12
TTTGAAGAAGCAAGTTGCTGGTGAAGTTCAAAAAGCTAAGAGCAATATTGATGCTGCCACTAAAGACACTGATGTTACTACAGCTAAGAACACTGGTGTTGGAAAGATTAACAACATTAATGTTCCAACTACTTCTGCAACTAAA
>NZ_CANCWY010000166.1:0-144 GCF_947381695.1 Limosilactobacillus sp. DJ3M12
AGCCGTTTGGGTCCGGTCAGCTGGCGTATCCTTTCCAGCCCCTTGGTAGTGCACCGTTTGAGTGGCCGTCCGTTGGACGTCGCCAACTTCCGTTGGCCACTTTGGCCCATCGGGGTCGTTCTGGTTGATTGGCGTCCCAGGTTC
>NZ_CANCWY010000167.1:0-144 GCF_947381695.1 Limosilactobacillus sp. DJ3M12
GAGTAGCGGCGAGCGAAAAGGGAAGAGCCCAAACCAACAAGCTTGCTTGTTGGGGTTGTAGGACTGAACATTAGAGTTACCAAAGTGCGACGTAGTCGCAACAGTTGGGAAGCTGTGCCATAGAGGGTGAAAGCCCCGTAGACG
>NZ_CANCWY010000168.1:0-143 GCF_947381695.1 Limosilactobacillus sp. DJ3M12
TTGTTTTGTTAATAAAGAAATTAGATAGTATTTAGTTTTCAAAGTACAAGCTCTGAGGGTAAACCCCTCAAAACTAAACAAAGTTTCTTCGATGTGTAGGTTCCGTTTTATTCCTTAGAAAGGAGGTGATCCAGCCGCAGGTT
>NZ_CANCWY010000169.1:0-143 GCF_947381695.1 Limosilactobacillus sp. DJ3M12
CATACAAAACGAACACAACCGAAGGTTTGCCAGAGCTGATTTCGTTGTGCTGAATTTGGATAGATGCGCATTTTAACAGCTTTTAGAACCATTATTTTCTCCCTTGACTTTCAATATATCGTTTTACAACTTCTAAAGGCGCT
>NZ_CANCWY010000170.1:0-143 GCF_947381695.1 Limosilactobacillus sp. DJ3M12
TAAAAACGGCATCTCTCATTTGAGGGGTGCCGTTCTTTTTTACATAATTTCGTATATTAGGTATAACCAGTTTCAATTGGAAATACCTAATATACGAAAAAAGGCGTAAAGCGCCTAAAAATTAAATATTCCAGTGGATCTTA
>NZ_CANCWY010000171.1:0-141 GCF_947381695.1 Limosilactobacillus sp. DJ3M12
GTCACCGCTCGTTACCGGTGTGTCCGTTCCGGACGTTGGTGTTTCGCTGGCTGTACCACTATCCGACGTGGCTGGTGCTTCCCCGCCTAGCGTTGCACTGGACGTTGGCTTGTCGCCGCTCGTCACCGGCGTATCCGTTCC
>NZ_CANCWY010000172.1:0-135 GCF_947381695.1 Limosilactobacillus sp. DJ3M12
TAATAGTTTTGGCTTCCGTCCCCACCGTGGGGCCCATGACGCTATTGCAAAAGTAGTAGATCTTTATAATCAAGGCTATCGAAGAGTTGTCGACTTAGACCTAAAAGCCTATTTTGATAACGTTAATCATGACTT
>NZ_CANCWY010000173.1:0-134 GCF_947381695.1 Limosilactobacillus sp. DJ3M12
AACGTACCGGCCAAACGGGAAGATCGTGCCGGTGGACCCAGACGGTCACGAGCTACTGGGGGTTGATCAATCAAGTTACCCAACGGATCCAAAGGATCCAACCAAGGTAACGCCGGATCAACCAGCGCCAAATG
>NZ_CANCWY010000174.1:0-134 GCF_947381695.1 Limosilactobacillus sp. DJ3M12
TAACATCAGCGTCTTTAGTGGCAGCATCAATTGCAGCCTTAGCTTTTTGACCTTCAGCAGCAACTGTCTGCTGCAAAGCAGCCTTTTCTTCATCAGTTAATTTTGACTTCTCGATTGCATCATTCTTAGCCTGA
>NZ_CANCWY010000175.1:0-134 GCF_947381695.1 Limosilactobacillus sp. DJ3M12
TCAGTTAACTTGGTGTTAGCTTTGATGTCATCTAATTTCTTAGTTAAAGCATCATCGATTGCCTTGTTAGCAGCATCTTTAGTTGCAGAAGTAGTAGGAACATTAACGTTGTTAATGTTATCAACACCAGTGTT
>NZ_CANCWY010000176.1:0-131 GCF_947381695.1 Limosilactobacillus sp. DJ3M12
TTAGCGATTATAATTCGTTAATTAAAACTCAAATAACGCGGTGTTCTCGGTTTATTGTTTTGTTAATAAAGAAATTAGATAGTATTTAGTTTTCAAAGTACAAGCTCTGAGGGTAAACCCCTCAAAACTAA
>NZ_CANCWY010000177.1:0-129 GCF_947381695.1 Limosilactobacillus sp. DJ3M12
AACTCGCAAATAAGCCTGATTAAGGTTATTGCGATCCAAGACCAGGTCTTGAATAGTGACACTCATACCTTTACCTTCACCATAACCGGTACTACGCGCCCTTGTGTACTTTCGGTTTTCCAAACCTAT
>NZ_CANCWY010000178.1:0-128 GCF_947381695.1 Limosilactobacillus sp. DJ3M12
TTGTTCCGAAACCGTTTATCGCGTTTATCGTTACCTGGAAACCGGTGCCTTAATTGCTGATTATCAAGATCACTATATGCGCAATAAGCAACGTTGTGGCCGAAAACGTACTCAGTTGTCACTGGCTG
>NZ_CANCWY010000179.1:0-128 GCF_947381695.1 Limosilactobacillus sp. DJ3M12
GACAAGGTAACTGTTAAGGATCCAAGTCACTTAACTGATGATGAAAAGAATCAAGTTAAGAACAACGTCGATAATGCAAACAAGGATAAGTTCCCAGCTGGCACTACAGTTACAGTAGGTGATGACGG
>NZ_CANCWY010000180.1:0-127 GCF_947381695.1 Limosilactobacillus sp. DJ3M12
CCACGCATTTTTCGATGAATTTCTTCAAACATTCTTGTCAGAGATATTCCACGATTACGTTTAGTTAATAACTTCAGCGCTTTCTTTACTCGTTGTTGCGATTGTTTAGCTGGACGGGCGTAGGCCC
>NZ_CANCWY010000181.1:0-126 GCF_947381695.1 Limosilactobacillus sp. DJ3M12
TAACCATCGGGTACTTCAACGTTGACATCAACAGTTTGACCGGTCTTCCCAGTTAATGGGATAGACTTCACAACCTTATTACCATCCTTGTAAACCACGTTAATACTTTGGTCATTAGCAGTGTAA
>NZ_CANCWY010000182.1:0-118 GCF_947381695.1 Limosilactobacillus sp. DJ3M12
TAGCTTTGATGTCATCTAATTTCTTAGTTAAAGCATCATCAATTGCCTTGTTAGCAGCATCTTTAGTTGCAGAAGTAGTAGGAACATTAACGTTGTTAATGTTATCAACACCAGTGTT
>NZ_CANCWY010000183.1:0-114 GCF_947381695.1 Limosilactobacillus sp. DJ3M12
TCCTCCAGTGCGCTTTACCGCACCTTCAACCTGGACATGGGTAGGTCACCTGGTTTCGGGTCTACAACTACATACTTTTTACGCCCATTTAAGACTCGCTTTCGCTACGGCTCC
>NZ_CANCWY010000184.1:0-114 GCF_947381695.1 Limosilactobacillus sp. DJ3M12
CGGTTATGGTGAAGGTAAAGGTATGAGTGTCACTATCCAAGACCTGGTCTTGGATCGCAATAACCTTAATCAGGCTTATTTGCGAGTTAAGAGAAATAAAGGAGCAGCAGGCGT
>NZ_CANCWY010000185.1:0-111 GCF_947381695.1 Limosilactobacillus sp. DJ3M12
TACGCGCCCTTGTGTACTTTCGGTTTTCCAAACCTATCCTCGACAAGCGGTCAGCTTGTTGTTCTGTTTTCTGCGATTGTCGCACCTGATTACACCTCCGATATAAGTTAC
>NZ_CANCWY010000186.1:0-111 GCF_947381695.1 Limosilactobacillus sp. DJ3M12
ATAGTGACACTCATACCTTTACCTTCACCATAACCGGTACTACGCGCCCTTGTGTACTTTCGGTTTTCCAAACCTATCCTCGACAAGCGGTCAGCTTGTTGTTCTGTTTTC
>NZ_CANCWY010000187.1:0-111 GCF_947381695.1 Limosilactobacillus sp. DJ3M12
TACGCGCCCTTGTGTACTTTCGGTTTTCCAAACTTATCCTCGACAAGCGGTCAGCTTGTTGTTCTGTTTTCTGCGATTGTCGCACCTGATTACACCTCCGATATAAGTTAC
>NZ_CANCWY010000188.1:0-111 GCF_947381695.1 Limosilactobacillus sp. DJ3M12
TACGCGCCCTTGTGTACTTTCGGTTTTCCAAACTTATCCTCGACAAGCGGTCAGCTTGTTGTTCTGTTTTCTGCGATCGTCGCACCTGATTACACCTCCGATATAAGTTAC
>NZ_CANCWY010000189.1:0-111 GCF_947381695.1 Limosilactobacillus sp. DJ3M12
GAATGCCATCGATCAAGCTGCTAAGGCTAAGAACGATGCAATCGATGCTTCAAACTTAACTGATGAAGAAAAGGCTGATTTGAAGAAGCAAGTTGCTGGTGAAGTTCAAAA
>NZ_CANCWY010000190.1:0-111 GCF_947381695.1 Limosilactobacillus sp. DJ3M12
TCAGGCTAAGAATGATGCAATCGAGAAGTCAAAATTAACTGATGAAGAAAAGGCTGCTTTGCAGCAGACAGTTGCTGATGAAGTTACCAAAGCTAAGGCTGCAATTGATGC
>NZ_CANCWY010000191.1:0-111 GCF_947381695.1 Limosilactobacillus sp. DJ3M12
AAGCCTGATTAAGGTTATTGCGATCCAAGACCAGGTCTTGGATAGTGACACTCATACCTTTACCTTCACCATAACCGGTACTACGCGCCCTTGTGTACTTTCGGTTTTCCA
>NZ_CANCWY010000192.1:0-108 GCF_947381695.1 Limosilactobacillus sp. DJ3M12
TTTGCAGCAGACAGTTGCTGCTGAAGGTCAAAAAGCTAAGGCTGCAATTGATGCTGCCACTAAAGACGCTGATGTTACTACAGCTAAGAACACTGGTGTTGGAAAGAT
>NZ_CANCWY010000193.1:0-107 GCF_947381695.1 Limosilactobacillus sp. DJ3M12
GTCATTACTAGTACAACACTGTCATTACCGTTTTTCTGTCCCTGAACTGTATCTAGTTCCCAATGGCCAATTTCGGACCGTTGGTCCGCAGTTTGAGGTCGTTGAGC
>NZ_CANCWY010000194.1:0-107 GCF_947381695.1 Limosilactobacillus sp. DJ3M12
CATGCGCCCTTCATAACTTAACCTAAACAATCAAAGATTGTCTGATTAATTGAGTTAGCGATTATAATTCGTTAATTAAAACTCAAATAACGCGGTGTTCTCGGTTT
>NZ_CANCWY010000195.1:0-107 GCF_947381695.1 Limosilactobacillus sp. DJ3M12
ACCCGCAAGGGCTACTGGCGAACTGCACATAGTAAGACCTTGAGCTATTCTCTAACTAATAGAAAACTGGAACAACTCGGACTTATGAATATGTCCAAGACGCTCCA
>NZ_CANCWY010000196.1:0-107 GCF_947381695.1 Limosilactobacillus sp. DJ3M12
TTGGATAGTGACACTCATACCTTTACCTTCACCATAACCGGTACTACGCGCCCTTGTGTACTTTCGGTTTTCCAAACTTATCCTCGACAAGCGGTCAGCTTGTTGTT
>NZ_CANCWY010000197.1:0-107 GCF_947381695.1 Limosilactobacillus sp. DJ3M12
CCAAGTCACTTAACTGATGATGAAAAGAAGCAAGTTAAGAACAACGTCGATAATGCAAACAAGGATAAGTTCCCAGCTGGCACTACAGTTACAGTAGGTGATGACGG
>NZ_CANCWY010000198.1:0-105 GCF_947381695.1 Limosilactobacillus sp. DJ3M12
CTGAAGTTATTAACTAAACGTAATCGTGGAATATCTCTGACAAGAATGTTTGAAGAAATTCATCGAAAAATGCGTGGGTGGCTTCAGTACTACTCAATTGGGAAA
>NZ_CANCWY010000199.1:0-104 GCF_947381695.1 Limosilactobacillus sp. DJ3M12
ACCTTGGTCACTCAACGTTTTCAGTTCGTCGGCCGTACTGTACGTTACCTTGTCGCCGTACTTCCCGTCGACCTTGTCGCTCGTGATCGGTTCGTTGCCATTGT
>NZ_CANCWY010000200.1:0-104 GCF_947381695.1 Limosilactobacillus sp. DJ3M12
CTTATTCGGACCCTCAACCACTTGTCAAGGCGTTGAATAAAGTTAGTTAGTTTCCCAATTGAGTAGTACTGAAGCCAACCACGCATTTTTCGATGAATTTCTTC
>NZ_CANCWY010000201.1:0-104 GCF_947381695.1 Limosilactobacillus sp. DJ3M12
CTTATTCGGACCCTCAACCACTTGTCAAGGCGTTGAATAAAGTTAGTTAGTTTCCCAATTGAGTAGTACTGAAGCCACCCACGCATTTTTCGATGAATTTCTTC
>NZ_CANCWY010000202.1:0-103 GCF_947381695.1 Limosilactobacillus sp. DJ3M12
AAGGTAAAGGTATGAGTGTCACTATTCAAGACCTGGTCTTGGATCGCAATAACCTTAATCAGGCTTATTTGCGAGTTAAGAGAAATAAAGGAGCAGCAGGCGT
>NZ_CANCWY010000203.1:0-103 GCF_947381695.1 Limosilactobacillus sp. DJ3M12
GCGCAGCGGGCGAAACGCCAACATCCGGAACGGATACGCCGGTGACGAGCGGCGACAAGCCAACGTCCAGTGCAACGCTAGGCGGGGAAGCACCAGCCACGTC
>NZ_CANCWY010000204.1:0-102 GCF_947381695.1 Limosilactobacillus sp. DJ3M12
GTTTTTCCACCTTAACCTTGCATGTAATCGTAACTCGCCGGTTCATTCTGCAAGAGGCACGCCGTCACCCATTAACGGGCTCCGACAGCTTGTAGGCACATG
>NZ_CANCWY010000205.1:0-101 GCF_947381695.1 Limosilactobacillus sp. DJ3M12
ATATTAACTCGTGAAAGGCGATCAGTCATTACTAGTACAACACTGTCATTACCGTTTTTCTGTCCCTGAACTGTATCTAGTTCCCAATGGCCAATTTCGGA
>NZ_CANCWY010000206.1:0-101 GCF_947381695.1 Limosilactobacillus sp. DJ3M12
TTTTTCTGTCCCTGAACTGTATCTAGTTCCCAATGGCCAATTTCGGACCGTTGGTCCGCAGTTTGAGGTCGTTGAGCAATATTAGGCCCTAAGCACCTTTT
>NZ_CANCWY010000207.1:0-101 GCF_947381695.1 Limosilactobacillus sp. DJ3M12
TCAAAGATTGTCTGATTAATTGAGTTAGCGATTATAATTCGTTAATTAAAACTCAAATAACGCGGTGTTCTCGGTTTATTGTTTTGTTAATAAAGAAATTA
>NZ_CANCWY010000208.1:0-100 GCF_947381695.1 Limosilactobacillus sp. DJ3M12
CTCAAAACTAAACAAAGTTTCTTCGATGTGTAGGTTCCGTTTTATTCCTTAGAAAGGAGGTGATCCAGCCGCAGGTTCTCCTACGGCTACCTTGTTACGA
>NZ_CANCWY010000209.1:0-100 GCF_947381695.1 Limosilactobacillus sp. DJ3M12
AGGCGTTGAATAAAGTTAGTTAGTTTCCCAATTGAGTAGTACTGAAGCCACCCACGCATTTTTCGATGAATTTCTTCAAACATTCTTGTCAGAGATATTC
>NZ_CANCWY010000210.1:0-100 GCF_947381695.1 Limosilactobacillus sp. DJ3M12
TTCGTTGGGTGTAGACCACAATGGGGCCTACGCCCGTCCAGCTAAACAATCGCAACAACGAGTAAAGAAAGCGCTGAAGTTATTAACTAAACGTAATCGT
>NZ_CANCWY010000211.1:0-98 GCF_947381695.1 Limosilactobacillus sp. DJ3M12
ACTGAACGTAACGGATACGGTAACGTACCGGCCAAACGGGAAGATCGTGCCGGTGGACCCAGACGGTCACGAGCTACTGGGGGTTGATCAATCAAGTT
>NZ_CANCWY010000212.1:0-98 GCF_947381695.1 Limosilactobacillus sp. DJ3M12
ATTGCCTTGTTAGCAGCATCTTTAGTTGCAGAAGTAGTAGGAACATTAACGTTGTTAATGTTATCAACACCAGTGTTCTTAGCTTTAGTAACATCAGC
>NZ_CANCWY010000213.1:0-96 GCF_947381695.1 Limosilactobacillus sp. DJ3M12
AGATTGTAAAATTTAAGTTGAACATTTAAGTGGACAGAAAAACCCATCAAGGTCTTTAATGGTGTTACCGTACAATCCATTAGAAAGAAGGACCTT
>NZ_CANCWY010000214.1:0-96 GCF_947381695.1 Limosilactobacillus sp. DJ3M12
CGTTGCACTGGACGTTGGCTTGTCGCCGCTCGTCACCGGCGTATCCGTTCCGGATGTTGGCGTTTCGCCCGCTGCGCCACTAGCTGACGTGGCTGG
>NZ_CANCWY010000215.1:0-95 GCF_947381695.1 Limosilactobacillus sp. DJ3M12
GATCTTTATAATCAAGGCTATCGAAGAGTTGTCGACTTAGACCTAAAAGCCTATTTTGATAACGTTAATCATGACTTGATGATTAAGTATCTCCA
>NZ_CANCWY010000216.1:0-95 GCF_947381695.1 Limosilactobacillus sp. DJ3M12
GAAGAAATTCATCGAAAAATGCGTGGGTGGCTTCAGTACTACTCAATTGGGAAACTAACTAACTTTATTCAACGCCTCGACAAGTGGTTGAGGGT
>NZ_CANCWY010000217.1:0-95 GCF_947381695.1 Limosilactobacillus sp. DJ3M12
GGAACGGATACGCCGGTGACGAGCGGCGACAAGCCAACGTCCAGTGCAACGCTAGGCGGGGAAGCACCAGCCACGTCAGCTAGTGGCGCAGCGGG
>NZ_CANCWY010000218.1:0-91 GCF_947381695.1 Limosilactobacillus sp. DJ3M12
CACTTTGTGCGCTATGCGGATGATTGTAACATCTATGTTAAAAGTCAACGAGCCGGAGAACGAGTAATGCGAAGCATTACCCAGTTTCTAG
>NZ_CANCWY010000219.1:0-91 GCF_947381695.1 Limosilactobacillus sp. DJ3M12
ACCATAACCGGTACTACGCGCCCTTGTGTACTTTCGGTTTTCCAAACTTATCCTCGACAAGCGGTCAGCTTGTTGTTCTGTTTTCTGCGAT
>NZ_CANCWY010000220.1:0-90 GCF_947381695.1 Limosilactobacillus sp. DJ3M12
ACTTAGTCGAACCGGATTGACAGACCAAGTTACTCATCAAACTACTTGGCAAGATTGGAGTACTGCTTCTTGGAATGCTTATGATGTTCC
>NZ_CANCWY010000221.1:0-90 GCF_947381695.1 Limosilactobacillus sp. DJ3M12
CCTTTTCATCTTTAGTTAAGCTGCTGGTATTTGCTACTGGTTCCTTGGTTGATGGAACATTTGGTGTGATCTTATCAGCTTCGGTTTCTG
>NZ_CANCWY010000222.1:0-89 GCF_947381695.1 Limosilactobacillus sp. DJ3M12
TAGCACTGGTGGAGCGCCTTTAGAAGTTGTAAAACGATATATTGAAAGTCAAGGGAGAAAATAATGGTTCTAAAAGCTGTTAAAATGCG
>NZ_CANCWY010000223.1:0-88 GCF_947381695.1 Limosilactobacillus sp. DJ3M12
ACATTAGAGTTACCAAAGTGCGACGTAGTCGCAACAGTTGGGAAGCTGTGCCATAGAGGGTGAAAGCCCCGTAGACGAAACGTCACAC
>NZ_CANCWY010000224.1:0-86 GCF_947381695.1 Limosilactobacillus sp. DJ3M12
GTTAAGTATCGTCGAAAAGTAATTAACGATGAAATATCTGAATATCTTAAACATCGTTTTGTAGTTGTGGGACAAGCGTACGGCAT
>NZ_CANCWY010000225.1:0-86 GCF_947381695.1 Limosilactobacillus sp. DJ3M12
CTTATTCGGACCCTCAACCACTTGTCGAGGCGTTGAATAAAGTTAGTTAGTTTCCCAATTGAGTAGTACTGAAGCCACCCACGCAT
>NZ_CANCWY010000226.1:0-85 GCF_947381695.1 Limosilactobacillus sp. DJ3M12
GATTTACAGGGCAGGTTATTTCGCTTACTCATCAGTTGGGTTACCAATTCATCAGGAAGATTGCGGAAATCTAGCTGTTTCGTTA
>NZ_CANCWY010000227.1:0-84 GCF_947381695.1 Limosilactobacillus sp. DJ3M12
GCGACCAATTGCGCGATTGGAAAGTCCTTGCGACTTTAAAGTCGCAATCATCACACGTTCTTCTTTAGTAAGATGAGCATTCTT
>NZ_CANCWY010000228.1:0-83 GCF_947381695.1 Limosilactobacillus sp. DJ3M12
ATTGTTGGAACATCATAAGCATTCCAAGAAGCAGTACTCCAATCTTGCCAAGTAGTTTGATGAGTAACTTGGTCTGTCAATCC
>NZ_CANCWY010000229.1:0-82 GCF_947381695.1 Limosilactobacillus sp. DJ3M12
TTTGCAGCAGACAGTTGCTGCTGAAGGTCAAAAAGCTAAGGCTGCAATTGATGCTGCCACTAAAGACGCTGATGTTAAGACA
>NZ_CANCWY010000230.1:0-81 GCF_947381695.1 Limosilactobacillus sp. DJ3M12
TGTCGCTCGTGATCGGTTCGTTGCCATTGTCTTGATCCAGGTACCGCACCGTAAAGTTGGCATCCTTCTTCACGTAGGTCA
>NZ_CANCWY010000231.1:0-81 GCF_947381695.1 Limosilactobacillus sp. DJ3M12
ATAGGTTTGGAAAACCGAAAGTACACAAGGGCGCGTAGTACCGGTTATGGTGAAGGTAAAGGTATGAGTGTCACTATCCAA
>NZ_CANCWY010000232.1:0-80 GCF_947381695.1 Limosilactobacillus sp. DJ3M12
GTTTGGAAAACCGAAAGTACACAAGGGCGCGTAGTACCGGTTATGGTGAAGGTAAAGGTATGAGTGTCACTATCCAAGAC
>NZ_CANCWY010000233.1:0-78 GCF_947381695.1 Limosilactobacillus sp. DJ3M12
GGGGGGGGGGGGGGGGGGGGGGGGGGGGGGGGGGGGGGGGGGGGGGGGGGGGGGGGGGGGGGGGGGGGGGGGGGGGGG
>NZ_CANCWY010000234.1:0-78 GCF_947381695.1 Limosilactobacillus sp. DJ3M12
TTTTTTTTTTTTTTTTTTTTTTTTTTTTTTTTTTTTTTTTTTTTTTTTTTTTTTTTTTTTTTTTTTTTTTTTTTTTTT
>NZ_CANCWY010000235.1:0-78 GCF_947381695.1 Limosilactobacillus sp. DJ3M12
ATGATGCATATGTCTTCGCTAGTACCCGCAAGGGCTACTGGCGAACTGCACATAGTAAGACCTTGAGCTATTCTCTAA
>NZ_CANCWY010000236.1:0-78 GCF_947381695.1 Limosilactobacillus sp. DJ3M12
TGCGAACTCTTTACCGGATGTTTGAACGTGGCCAGTTCGGCTTCGATGTCCGTTCCTTGCCGATGCGAGGTAAGCGGC
>NZ_CANCWY010000237.1:0-78 GCF_947381695.1 Limosilactobacillus sp. DJ3M12
TCCAAGTCACTTAACTGATGATGAAAAGAAGCAAGTTAAGAACAACGTCGATAATGCAAACAAGGATAAGTTCCCAGC